>CAINDV010000120.1 GCA_903847485.1 uncultured Verrucomicrobiota bacterium | reverse complement strand
CGCTGCTCGGTGACGAGCTTCTTGAACTGCTCGTTCAGCTCCCGCCAGCGCGGCGACATGTTTTCCGGCTTGAGCAGATCGTCCGCCTCGCCCCGGCGGACGGCGATGCGCAACTTGTTTTCCTCCGCCCGCATCTGGTCGCGCACTTGCTCCTGGGCGGCGATGATTTCCTGGTCGCGCTGGTTGTTCTTCGTGCCGAGTGTCGGCGTGCCCTTGAACATCATGTGCTCGAAGAGGTGGGCGATGCCGGTGATGCCGGGGCGTTCGTTGGCGCTGCCGACGTGCGCGACCCAGCCGCCAGATACGCTCGGCTCGTCGTGCCGGACGACGAGCAGGAGCTTCATGCCGTTGGGAAGTTCCTTTTCGATGACGGGAACCTTCTGCGCCTGAAGCGGTGAGACCAGCGCCGCAAAGAGCGCCAAGCCGAGGCAGTGACGATGGAATGGTTGCAGGAATGTCATAAAGCAGGCGAACTGTAGCAGGGACCGGCACGGAGGCAAGCCCGGCGGCACATGCCACGGTGCGGCGGAGGTCGGGAAGGCTCAGGGCCAAAGTTGACGCAGCGCCAGCGTCACCACCGTCAGCACCAGCATCAAGCCGCTGGGCATGAACTTCTTCGTCTTTGTCAACCGGATGGCAAACACCACCAGCAGCAGCGCCATGACGACGTTCGCCATGTAAGGCTGGAAGACAAAACCCAGCGTGCAGAGGACAAGGATGGCCGCCGAGACGGCGGAGGTGATGAGGGAAACCTTGCTGCCGGCCTTGAAGTAGCCGAAGAGTCCACCGACGATCAGCAGCACGATGTAAACCCAGAGAACAGTGACGGCGAAATGTTGCATCGGCGGAGTGTGCGCCAAGGGCCGGGCGTGTCCAAGCTCAGAATCCTGTCTGGCGCGCCAGCAATTCGGCAGGTTTCACTCACAGTGTGGGCGCGCTGCTGGTGGTGGCGGCACTCGCGCCAGCGTCAAGCGCGGGCCGCGGCTGCGGCACCGGTCGCGCGGAGAACGCGAAGCCGGCGAAGTCAGGAAGCCCGGCGCCTCCCCATTCGCTCCCTTCGCGGACGTCGCGCGACACTCCCCTTGCCCGTCAGAACGTGTGGCTCTCGCCGACGGCGAGCAAATGCAGGCGCTTGCCGGCGGCGCGGAACTTGGTTTTGGCCACCTCGTGGTCAATCTGGATCGGCGGGAAGGTGTCATAGTGAATGCCGACGATCTGTTGGCACCGGATGAAATCGGCCGCCTTGAGCGCGTCGTCCACGCCCATGGTGAAGTGGTCGCCGAGGCACAGCGCGGCCCACTTGAGCTTCACGGATTCGCCGACGAGTTTCATGTCCAGCGTCAAGGCGGTGTCGCCGGAGAAGTAGAAATTGCCCGCCGCCGCGTCCACGAGCCAGCCGCCGGGGTTGCCGCCGTAGGTGCCGTCGGGCAGGCTGCTGGAGTGGAGGGCGCTGACGAGCTTCACCCGTCCGAAATCGCAGGCCACCGCGCCGCCGAGGTTCATAGGGATAACCTTCGCAACGCCCCGCGCTTGGAGCCAGGTGGCGATCTCGAAGTTGGATAGACAAGTTGCGCCGGTGCGCTTGGCGATGGTTACCGCGTCGCCGATGTGGTCGGCGTGACCGTGCGAGATGAGGATGAAATCCGCCGGTATCTTCCCGGCGTCAATGGTTTTCGCCAGCGGGTTGGAGCTGATGAACGGGTCGAACAGCAAGTGCCGTCCGCCGGTTTCGACGCCCAAACAGGAATGTCCATAGTAAATGACTTTCATAGGTGATGCTCTGCCCCCGGATCGGGTGGCGTGGGGCGCATTATCTGCCCCGCCGTGCCAGAGGTCAATCTCTGCGCGCTGGTTGTGAATTGCGGGCGAGTATTCGCGGCGGCGACAGGGCGTGCTACGTTGGCCGTCGCTGTGAAACACGCTGCACCCCGTCCACTCGCACCCAGCGCCTGGTTCCGTCGCGCGAGGGTAAGTATCCGGCCACTGCTCCCGCTGACCGGGCTGCTGCTGGTTCTGGGGTGGTCTGCCCAAGGCGGTTGGGCTGCGCCCGTCACGAGCAGCTTTATGCTGCGCACCAATTATTACGTGGTTACCGGCGGCACCTCGGCGGAACTCCACGCCTCGATTTTGCGGGGGAGGCCCCAGAAGGATGGCATCGCTTACGACGCGAAAACTACATGGAACACGAGCTACACTCTGAAGTATCGGCGTACCAATGCCGGTTTTGAGCCGACGACTTTTGCGGTGAAGACTGTGGTTGTGGTGACGCTGCCACTCTGGCAGCCGCCCAAGGAGCGGCCGCCCGAGCTGGCCATGAGTTGGTGGCCTTACGTGCGGGCCTTGACCACGCACGAACAGGGGCACGTAAGTTTGGCGCGCGAAGCGGCGGCTGAGGCGGGGAGGCGGTTGGGCGGGCTGGGAGCCTTTCCCTCAGCGGAAGCGCTGACCCAGGCTGCGCAGCAGGCGGTCACCGCCGCCCTCGAAGAAGGCCGGGCCAAGGAGCGGCGCTATGACGAGGAAACCCGCCATGGCGCGACACAAGGTGCCGTCTTCCATTTCACCGGGCTGTCGCCTCGAACGCCCGATCCCTCCCCGCCCAACCTCCCGACGCAGAATTAGCCAATGAAGGATTCTCTCTAGGTTCCGTTTGGTTACCCGCGGAGACGTCGAGCGATCCTTCCCTCCCGGCCACCGACACCGTTCAGCCGTAACTATTCAGCAGCAACCACGAAATACAGGTAATGTGGTTTGTCAGCGGGAAGGTTGCGAGAAATCGCGTTTTCTGGGTAGCGTGAACCTGCGGCTGAGAGGATAGGTCTCTGCAGGAGTGCAACCCGAGCGCCCAGTCGTCCGTGGATTGCGCAAGCATCCGCTCCTGGCGCTGCCGTCAGGCAGCGCCAGGAGATGACCTCGGAGGG
>CAINDV010000119.1 GCA_903847485.1 uncultured Verrucomicrobiota bacterium | reverse complement strand
GGTCTTAATCCTCAGCCTGGCTAAACCGAGAACCTGTCCGAGTTCCGATGCGGGGTGATCGTCGCACAGATAACTTAGGCACACGACGAGACGCTCGTGTGGGGCGAGAGCACGCAGAGCTGCATACAAACTGCTGCTTCTTTCCTGGCATTCAGCACTTTGCCACCATGCCTCCACTGGGGCATGGTCCGGTATCGCTTCAACGATCATCTCGCCCTGCGGCACTGGATTACACCTGCGGCAGGCATCCGCCCATCGTCCCCAACAGGTCTGTTTGAATGCCGCCACAAAGGGGACAAGTGGTCTTGGCGTGTTCCCTCGGCACAAATCAAACGCCGGCCACCAGCGGAGGATTCGGCGCAAGATGGGCGGCAGTGGATACTGGCGCAGCATCGCCAGTACGGCGGTCTGCGCGGGCCCGCATCCAAGAATCACCAGCAGTGCGTGGCGGCCTTTGGCACCTCTGACGAACTCGTGCATATCACGGGTAGCGAAGTCCAAGGCTACGGCATCCGAGTAGACGGAGGGTGCCTCCAGCAACGAACGCAACCTGCTCTGAGCCTCCGGTTGTTCGAGCAAGGCGATTAACGCCTCATAGGCACCGGATACCTTGATTGCCGACGCCAGCGCGTCGGGCAGTTCACCGCATTGGTGAATCACGCGCAGGGCAAGGGTGGTGGCAGGCAGATGCTTTGTCTGTTCCAACTCGCTATGGGCTCGCTCCTCCTCCAGGATCTCCCGAAGGGTTTCCTGACAGAGATCCTCCCACCCACTTCCATGAGGCATCCGTTTGCAGAAGTTCTTTCGCGTCCACGTCCTGCAATCTTCATAGGTAAGCTCGATGTCTGGAAAGACCGCCACCCTTTTAGGTAGTGGGCATTTTAGGCCTTCCTGCCCGTCGCGGGATTGACCGACTTTGATACGTTTATTCTTTTTCATTTGTTTGAGCGCCGCCGACAGGGCAGCGCTAGTTCGCGTTTGTGCGTGTTGTCTGTTGTTCAGGCGGGTTGGGGGTTGTCCCAACTTCTGCCTGCGATTCCGATACAAGTCGGCGTGGTTTTTTTGGAAAAATCTTTGGCCGCGATACGTAGCTGTGCCCCAACGACTTGGAGTCTCCAGATGCGCCTCGGTGCCGCCGCTGCGGAGGCTCAGTCAAGCTGGCCAAGCGAGCTTGGTCGGGGTCTGGAAGCACCTGGCCAACTCGCCCGAGTAAGCTGCGCAGCGCGAGGGATCCGCCGGCGCAGCCTTGTATCCGCAAGAAAACGATTGGCAAGGGGCCGCGTTTTCCGAAGAATGCTGCTTCCATTGAACGCACCTGATCTCAGTGACACAACCGACCTTCATTCGCTCGACCGAGAGCAAATGGGGAACCTGCTCTCGGATTTGGCCGAGTGGACCAAGGCTGTGCTCCGAAATCTCGGCGCGCAGGAGCATGACGCCAAGGAGGTTGCCTCCGAGGCCATTCTGAAGCTGATCACATCTTGGGGCCAAGTGCGGGCCAAACGGGGCGTTTACTCGCTTAAGGCCTGGCTGGAGACGACGGCGATACACGAGTACCTGCGGCGTATCAGGGACGAGAAAAGGAACCGGACTGAGTCCATGCATCAGGACTGTGCCCTGACACACGATGAGGAGGGCGGTCT
>CAINDV010000118.1 GCA_903847485.1 uncultured Verrucomicrobiota bacterium | reverse complement strand
CTACGTCACCAACGCCATCGGTGGCCTCAACCCCACTGGCCTCCGTGCGGAGTTGACCAATACCTTCAATAACTGTTGCTGCACGGCCACCCAGAAGCTGTTCTCCGTGAACACTGGCGTCACCGCTGCCGGCCCGCTGCCGCAAGGCACGCCGGACCCGCAACTTACTCTTACCTGCGTCCCCAACGGAGTAAGCGTGACGACTCCCGTGGTCACCCAGCCCAGTCCTTTCTGGATGCCGAACGGTCCGAACTCCCAATGGGTTGGTCCCTTCGCGCCGCTGCTCAATGCCCCCGGCGGAGTGTACTGTTACACGCTGCGCTTCGACATACCCTGCCCGACTAACGTCGCGATCAAGGCCAGCCTCAACGGTCAATGGATGGCCGACGACGGCGGCACCATCTATCTCAATGGTGTGCCCACCGGCAACACGCTGCCCAATGGCTGGGCCTTCACCAACTGGACGCCGATCAGTATCACCAGCGGCTTCCTGCCTGGCCTGAACACCTTGACGTTCTACGTGACCAACGGACTTGGCAGCCCAAGCCCGACCGGCATCCGCCTGGAACTTACCGGCACCGCATCTTGCTGCGACTGCGTGAGCACTAACTGCCATGTCTCTATCACTTGCCCGACGAATCTCAACGTCACGACTTGCAATTCGGCCGGCGAAACCGTCAATTACCTGGCCCCTAGCGCCTCCAGTACTTGCGGCCCCATCACCAATCTGGTCTGCAATCCGCCCAGCGGGTCGGGGTTCCCCATCGGTACCACCACGGTGACCTGCATCGCCACGGATGCCCAGGGTAACTCCGCTTACTGCACCTTCACCATCACGGTAACCCAGGCCACCACGCCTTACACGGTGATCTGCCCGCCGGTCAACCTAAGTGTGACTGGCTGCCCGCCGGTGATGCCTAACCTGAGTAACCTTGTGACCATCGTCACTAACTGCCCGATTAACTGCTCCATCACGATCACGCAAAGCATTCCCGCGGGCACTGTTCTGACACCTGGACCGCATGTGGTCATCATTCGGGTGTGTGACTGCAATGGCAACTGTCACGACTGCGACGTGGTGGTCAACGCCGTCCTCAGCGCCGGCTGTTGCACACCGACGCCGGTGCTGCGCCTCTTCAGCGGCGCCACCAACAGCCCGGCGGGCCTGCTCCCCGGTGGAGTGCTGGATACGCACTTCGGCACTGGCGCGCCGCTGTTCAGCACGCCCAATCCGTATGTGCCAGCGATGATCCATTGGTTGTGGCTGCCTAACTCGGCGACTTCCAAGTGGGTCGGCCCGCGGCCAACTTACGGAGCGTCGCCGGGCGGAGTGTTCCTCTACACTAATCGCTTCTTCCTCTGCTCGACTAACCAGGCCTCGCTCAGTGGTCGGTGGACGGCGGACGACGGCGGACGGATCTGGCTCAACGGAGCGCCGACGGCGAACGTCCTGCCGGCTGGCTGGGCTTTCACCAACTGGCACTCGGTGAGCATCACTACGGGCCTGCTGCCTGGGTGGAATGAACTCGTCTTCCGTGTCACCAACTACAGCCAAAGTGTAACCGGGCTGCGCACGGAAATTCTCGGCATCGCCTGCTGCAATAACTGCGTGGCGATCGCCTGCCCGACGGACATTGTGACTAACACTTGTGCCGGCGGTGCCGTGGTCTTTTATCCCGCGCCTACTGTCACCAGCAGTTGCGGCACCGAAGCCACGGTGACTTCCACGCCGCCGTCCGGCTCGTTCTTCCCGGTGGGTAACAACGTCGTCACCTGCACGGCGGTGGATGCCCAAGGCAACGCGGCCACCTGTAGCTTCACTGTCACCGTCGTGCGCATCGGGAAGCCGGTCATCATCAAGTGTCCGCCTAACCAGACGCTCTACACTTGCGGCACCACGGTGGTCGCTTATTACAAGGTCTCCGCCTCCGGCAACGTCGGCCCGGTGGTTTCCACGCCGCCTTCCGGGAGCACCTTCCCAATCGGCACGAACGTCGTGACTTGCTCCGCCACCAATGCCTGTGGCGACGTGGCGACCTGCCAGTTCCTCGTCATCGTGAAGCCTTACCCACTCGGCGCGCCGGCGCTCACGCTACTGGCTGGCCTGCCGGATAACTTCGCTCCCCCAGTGGAAGCTTCGCCACCAACGCCGTGCATGATAGCCGCCTTCTCCGGCTACCCATACTGGAAAGGTTTCGACAACACGGCTACCGACACGCTATTCGGCCATCACTTCGCCAGTTTGCCTAGCAACATCGTCCAGGCTCAACTCATCATCCGCATGAAGCCCGGAGGCGATTTCTACTCAGGCTCCGATAACGACGGTCTCTTCATCGGTCTGCCGACGTGTAGCTTCTCGAGCTTCATTTTTGCCGGCTCCATCAAGGTCTTGCCCGGAGCCGTGCCTCCGACGGGCGGAACCTGGTACTCGCCCAACAACGGGCCGACGACCTTCACGCTCAACCTCAACGCTGCGCTGATTGCCCACATGAACAGTGCCAACGTCCTGGACGTGGCGGTCCACGACGACACCACCGTGGATTACATCCGGCTCCGGCTCTGGACTTGCCCACCGCCGCACATCTGGAATGGCGTGCCCATCCTGACGGCCAACGGCGCGCACCAATCGTCCACCGTCGCCGCGATGCCCGCGCCCGTGCTGCCTGGCATCGGCATCATCGGCACCGGTCCGGC
This sequence comes from uncultured Verrucomicrobiota bacterium, assembly GCA_903847485.1. Taxonomy (GTDB): domain Bacteria; phylum Verrucomicrobiota; class Verrucomicrobiia; order Limisphaerales; family JAJXZI01; genus CAINDV01. Next base: position 3,288 of record CAINDV010000118.1, on the reverse strand, counting down.
AGTCTGCCTCGCGCCTCCGAATGGTAACACCGCGTTGCCCAACCAAGCCACCCTCGGCACCGGCGGCGGGCAAGGTTTCACCTTCACCACCGTGCTCGACATGGCGGCTCCGGAAGGCGCGACGATTGTCCTTGGCGAAGTCCCGAACGCGGACTCGACGAACAACCCGACGCTGATCGTGGCCCAGCGAACCTGCCGCCCACGTTGCGGCTGGGACATCAAGGTGGCCAAGCGTTGCTTTGGCGATGACGCGGGTGACATCTACCGTAGCGCTGCCGTCAACACCAACGGCGATCTGCTGGACTCGTTCTTCCAGACTTACGCCGACGGCGCGAGCAATCCGCCGCTGTTCCTCGAACCGGAATCGGGCATCACTATGTTCCCGCTCACCGTGGCCTGCGATTGGGCTGGCGGCAAAGTTACCTTCACCTTCCCCGGCAGCGTGGCCCGGCGCTTGTGCGGCGGCCTCCCGTGCCCGCGAGGCTGGGACGGCACCATCAAGGGTCGCGCCGGTGAAGATCTCATCTGGACTGGTGGCTCGGGCATCCGTCCGGATGACGCCAGCAGCGTGATCCTCAGCGTGGTCGGGCGCTTCCAAGCTCCGCAGCGGCGGGATTTGGTGATTAGTTCCACCGGCCTCGATGACCTCGTGCTGGCCTCGGAAAGCATAGTCACGATGGGCCGGGAAACCACCGGTGCAACCGAGATGCCGGTCATGTTCCAAGGCACCACCGCCGGTGACGGCGCGAGTTGGACGCCACTCGACGACGGTAGCGGGGTGAGCCTTGACTTGGGCCAAAGCGCGAGCTTCGACGTGGGCATTCACCACTTAGACAACGGAGATATTCCGACGCAGGAAGAACTCTTCCGCATCAGCGGGCTGACCTGGCCGCCGGGCACGACCACTAACCGCCCATCGCCGCCGCTGCCGCCGGTTGACCTGCGCTTAGTTGGCGTCCTAGGCGGGGTCGAGTCTTCCGCCGACTTCACCAGCCTTGGTGCCACGGGCGTCACGGTGCATCTCTTGAACAACGGCGTGTTGGTGGCTTGGGCATCGGTGGTCGGCCCGCTCATTGACCCGACGGATCCCTTGCCCTTGGATCGCTGGCCGGAGCGCCTGGCACAACTCCCGGGCAATGGCGTTCTAAGCCTGACCAGCAGCGAGCCGTTCAATCTCTCGAATGGCGCAGGCCAGTTCTACACCGGCAACGAAGTGCAGTTCATTCCCGAACTGCCGTCCGGCTCGCCGCCGTTCGCCTTCTACAGCGAGCTGCAGTGCTTCGCCAATCCCGGCACCGAGAACCTGCTCTACGACCTACGCCGCACGCTGGCCTGCACGCCGGTGCCGCTGAACATTAGCCGCACCCTTGACAGCGTCATCGTGACCTGGGCAGGCGAAGGCTTCCGCCTATTAGGTACCGAAGACCTGAACGGCCCGTGGTACGACTTAGGGGTAAGTTCCCCGGTGACGCTGCCAGCCAGCCATCCGGCACGGTTCTTCCGGCTGGTGTGTGACTAACTCCGCCCCAGTTCGGCGGCGGTGCGCGGACACTCTGGTCCGCGCGGCGGTGGGGTGGGTGGCGGCCTGGGGCGGGCAAGAATGGCCGCGCTCCAAGGCCGCGCTCGCTTTCTCGCTCCGCTGCCTCAGCCACAACCGCGTTGCGGGTGAAGAGAGAGACTGACGCGCTAGTTTAACATTTCAGAATTGCCTATCAGACTGTTGAAATATCCATGTTTTGAAAACCTGCCTTTCGAAATCATTGGGCTTTCTGCACGAATGTTTCGCCGAAACGAGTATTTCAACAGGCTGCCATGCCTTTGGCGAAGCTCAAAAGATGTAGAGGACTTGACCCGTCTGGCAGATACCAGCCCGCAGGTGGGGCCGTGCGCCGCACGCGGCGCACGGCATCCAAGGTGCCCTGCGCTTAGCTCGACTTTATCCATTTACTGGGCATAGCACAACAGTTCTGCAAAATGAGACGCCAAAGTTCTTCGGGGTTTTCGGCTGTCGGGCGGGACTGCCGACAGGCAAATACCCGCGCGCCACAGATGCGCTCGCACCCGGGCCAGGGCATCGGAAAAGCTTACCTGGCACTTGGCATACCACGCCCACACCCGCACCCGCAGTGCCCCGGGGACGTGCTGCTGAAGGTGGTGCGCCATCAGGGTGACTATCGAAAACAGACCCAAGAGCACCGGCGTGGCGCGCTGGATCGCTTTGGAATTCCATTGCCGCTGGGTTTCCACGCCCAGATGCGCCCGCGTTTCCTCAAAGGCCACTTCCACCTGCCAGCGGCGGGTAAACAGTTCGACGATCTCGCGGGCCGATTGGCGCGGATCGCTCGACAGCAGCGCCTGCGGCTCAAACCGCCCCAACGGATGGCGCCCCAGGACCCAGCGGATCGGCCCCGGCACTTGGCCCGCGTGATACCATACCGCCGTGCCGGTGGTCACTTCGAGGCGCCGCTTGCCCTGGCCATACCAATGCACCCAGAGGTGTTGCCATGGGGGCTTACGGTTCTGGAGTCGGGCCGCGAGCTTGGGCAGGGCGGCGCCCTTCAAGCGCGGGCGACCGTTCTGGCCTGGGCGGGGCTTGGGGGCGAGCGCAAACAGCGCGGCATCCAAACGCAGCGGGGTGATCAAGGTCACCGGCAGCCGCTGACACCAAGCCAACAATTCCAGCCCCGCATAGGAGCTGTCGGCCACAAAGATCAGGGCGCGGTGAGGCACCCAGCGTTTAACTTGGCCGATGGCTTGCCGGGCCCGGGCGGTCAACTTCTGGGGCTGCCGCCCGCGTGGCTCATAATAGCGGGCCGAAGGTGCCAAGACCGTCAGAAACGGCAGGCCCCAGATTCGATCCGCCCCGGCACCCGCGCCAACAATTGCACACTGAGCCAGCGCAAGCCGCTGGTCTTATTGGTGACCGCCTTGCTGAAGCGGCGCATCGCGGTAAACGCCGCGGGCGGCGATGCGGCGGCCCCAGCGGCGCTCGAGGGTCTCATCCAAGCCGAAGACCAGCGGCCCGCGGGAGCCAAAGGCTTGGAGCAATGCTTGGAGCAAACGCCGGGCACCCCAGAGGGTCGCCCCCTGGGCGCGGTTGCGCACGCGGTGATAATTCTGGAACTGCGCCAGGTCGCCCAGTCCCAGCAGGCTCTTGAGGCACGGCATTTTCATATGCATCGGGAGTGGGCCCTAACCACAGGGCTCGCACTTTTTGCTAGACCCATCCCGTGTTTTCGAGTGAAATGGGCTGGGATGAAACCACTATCTGTTGCCTGCCCAGCCTTT
>CAINDV010000117.1 GCA_903847485.1 uncultured Verrucomicrobiota bacterium | reverse complement strand
CGCTGCAAAGACTGCAAAATCAGGGGCAAACCGTTCCACCCGGCATATTCCGGCACCCGGCATACTGCTACACTATGCCGGGAACGGCATAGCCGGCACACCACCGCCGCGATCTGCCTCGCCGGAGTCGCGCCTCAAATCGTGCCCTCCTCTGTGTTAGGAGCCGCTGGGCAGACGGCCCCCAGCAATCGCATCACCGTCGGCTTTATCGGGGTCGGCGGGCATGGGCTGAGTTGGAACCTCCCGCCGTATCTCCGGCACCGGAATGCACAAGTGATTGCCGTCTGCGACGTGGACAAAAGGCGACTGATTCGCGCGCAGGAGACAGTGAACGAGCGCAACGGGAACGAGGACTGTTTCGCCACCAAAGACTTCCGCGAACTGCTGGCGCGCAAGGACATTGATGCGGTGATGATCTCCACGCCGGACCACTGGCACACGCTGATCAGTCTCTTGGCCATCCAGGCCGGCAAGGATGTGCAGTGCGAGAAACCCACGCTGACGATCCACGAGGGCAAGGTGCTCACCGAGGCCGTGCGCAAGCACAAGAAGGTTTTCCAAACCAGCACTGAGGACCGCTCTGTTCCCGAATATCACCGCCTGGCGGAGTTAGTTCGCAACGGACGCATCGGCAAGCTCCAGCGCATTGAGGTGATCCTGCCCCGGCAACCCGACGGCCCGGGCGATCCTAGCCCGCAGCCGGTGCCCGAGGAGCTTGACTATGAGATGTGGTTGGGGCCGGCTCCGTTCGCGCCCTACACCCGGGAACGTGTCCATTTCAACTTCCGGTGGATCTGGGATTACTCCGGCGGGATCATCTGCGACTGGGGTGCGCACCTATTCGACACGGCGCAGTGGGCCAACGACACCGAGCGCAGCGGCCCGGTCGAAGTGGAAGGCACCGGCACCCATTGGGCAGGCGGCCTCTATAACACCGTCAAGGACTACGATGTCACCTACCGCTACGCCAATGGCGTGGTGATGACCTGCCAGCCGGGCGAACCTAGTATTAAGTTCATCGGCACCGATGGCTGGGTCGGCAACACCGGTTGGCGCGCCCCGGTGCAGGCGAGTTCCAAGGCGATCCTTGAAGCGAAGATCGGGCCGGAGGAACTCCACCTATACACCAATCCGAACGGCGAGCACGACGACTTCCTCCAATGCGTCAAGAGTCGCCAGGAGCCCTACTTCCCTGTGGACATGGGCCATCGCGTCAGCACAGTCTGCCACCTCGCCAACGTCGCGATCAAGCTGGGCCGAAAGCTCAAATGGGATCCGGCGAAAGAACAGTTCATCGCGGACGAGGCCGCGAACAAGCTGCTGGATCGCCCGCGGCGTGATCCGTGGCAGTTGCCGAAGGTTTAGCTGACAGTTCGGACTAAGCCGTATCTATACATGGGAGCAACCCTCCAATTAACCGCAGAGACGCGAAGGATGCAGAGCAAGAGTAGCCGCCTGCGGCCTGCCAAAGGTCACCATTCGGTGAGTTCGAAACAGGCCGCCGAAAGTGGTTATTCTCTGCGTCCTTCGCGTCTCTGCGGTTAATTGGAGAGTCTTCCTGCTGCATGGTTACGGCTTAGCCGGCACAATTTCTCCCCGCCCGATTGCACGTAATAGTAAATGGGTCATCAAGGCGTCAGTCCCGGTAATTGACAGTAACCCTTTACTTCCGCCTGCGCCTTGCTTGTATCCCTTGCCGCAGTCAGAAGGTGACCCTGCCCGCCGTGCCCGTAAAGGTATAGGGGCGGTTCTTACCAACGCCGCCGCGAACCAAAGCCAGGCAACCGGGCATGGTCCATTGTAAGCGCCGCCCCTTTCTCTTTCTGGCGTCGCCGTTCTTCCATCCGCACCTCGAACTGTCGGCGCCCCGCTGGAATGGTCACGTCGCCCGGCGCACCCGCAGGCCGAGCAAGCCGGCCAGTCCGCAGGCCAAGATCATGGTGACGGCATAAGCGCCGGCATTCGGGGAGCCGGGCGCGAGGTAGAGGCTCAGGGCACCGACCGCCGGCCCCAAACAGGCACCGGTGCCAATCATCGCCTCGTGCAAGCCGCCGTGTTCGCCTTTGGTCTCGCCGACGTCCATTGAGTAGAACAGCGACGAGTAGTAAATGAGGCCGACGGAGACACCTAAGACCACTTGCGCGGCGACCAGCAGTGCGAGGCTGTGAGATAGGAGCAGCAGGCAGAAGCTGGCCGTCAGCCCCACGAATGCACCCAGCAGCCAGCGGAAACGGTAGTGCCAGCCGGTCCATTGCCAGAGGGCGACGAAGGTTCCCAGGCGGACAAACATCCAGATCGAGCAGAACAGTCCCGCCTGTGCGGTGGACAGCTCCAGCGTATTCGCCAGGGCCGGGATGATGGCGATGACGGTGGTGATCCCGATGTAGGAGAAGGGAATCGCCAGCCACACCATGCGCAGAAAAGTCTGCGGGCTGACCGGTTGGGTGAAGGCGGAAGCTTCTACAGGATGGTGCGAAACCACAGCCGTGGCGGCGGCGGGGGCGGTGTGGACGGGGTTTTTGCCTAAGCACAGAACGATCAGGAACAGGCCGCCGTGAATGAGTGCCGGCAGCCAGAAGATGCTGTCGTGGCCGAGTGTCTCGTAGAGTGTGCCGCCGAAGAAATACGCCGCCGCCGCCGCCGACGCCCAGACGACGTTGTAGATGCCGATGTTGTTCGGGAGGACTTCATCGCTGACGCCGTCGCTGACCAAGGCTTCGAGCGTCGGCCAGGTGAAGCACATCGCCGCTGTCCAACCAGCGAACACCAGGAGGACCACCGGCAGTGCGGGAAAGAGCGCGCCCAACGCGAGGCAGATGGCCATTCCGCCGAAGCCAGTCTTGAGCGCGGTGAAGTAGCCGAAACGCTGGGCAAACCGTCCGCCCTGCCACGCAGCGAACATGAAGATGAAGCCGCTGAGGGCGGCAGCCGAAAGGTTGCCGAGGTTGCCGAAACCGAAGCGGTCGCGCAGCAGAAAGAAGACGTAGTTGCCAAAGTACGACGTGGCGAAGGCGTTCAAGCCTTCGAGCACGAAGAAGATGGTTTTGGATTTCCGGGTATGCACGGAGCAGTTCAGGCGGACACGGGAGCCGGGGCGAAACGCGAAATCTCGGCGATCGCCTGGAGGCTGTACCACTTGACGGCGGCGGACATGGGTGGTTGGAGCGTGTCGAGATCCGCCGCCGAGCACCAGCGGATGGCGTGATGTTCCACCTCGGCCAGCGCGAGCGTGCCGGGCTTCGGCCGCGCCCAGTAGATCATGCCGATGTGTTCGTGGGTGGCGTGGATGCGGTGGATGTCCAGGAACCGCGGCGCAATGAGGGCGCGCGTGCCTGGGCCGGTGGTGGGCGGACGTTCGCCGAGCAATTCCACGTCGAGGCCGCTTTCCTCCCTCGCCTCGCGCAACGCGGCGGCTTCCGGGTCTTCGTCGAGTTCGATGTGGCCGCCGAGCGGCAGCCACGCCTCGAGTTTCCGGTGGTGAATGAGCAACACCTTCGCGTCCGCCACGACGAAGAGAGCGACGGTGAAGTCAATTTTCTCGTGGATATGAGCCATAGGGAAGGGCCGGGCCAGGAAGCCGGGCTTCAAATGACGAATGACGAAAGAAGCCCGAAATCCGAATGACAAACCGCTGTGCCCGGCGGCCCGGCTCTACGCCAACGCCCGCCCACGGGGCCGCCGGTTTCGAGCTTCGGGCTTTGTCATTCATTCGTCATTCGTCATTCGTCATTTGGATTTCGTGGTTTCCTTTATTGGACACAGCCAGGAAGGAGCTTTGGCCGGGTCGCTCGCCGGCGGATCACGGTTGCGCGGGGGCGACAGCGGGGGGCGGCGTGGCGTTCTCCACCTGCACCTCGCTGTTGAAGAGGGACCGGAAGAGCGGGATGCGTTTGATGTCGAAGAACGTCACGTAGAGCATGAACGAGATCAGCAGCACGGCGAAGGCGGTGGTGGTGTATTCCACCAGCCTCAGGCTCAACGGCCGGCCGCGCACCTTCTCGACGACTGACATGAGGATATGGCCGCCGTCCAGCACGGGAATGGGCAGCAGATTCAGGAAGGCGAGGTTGATGTTCAACAACACGAGGAAGCTCAGCGCCAACCGCCAATCCGTCTTCACCTGCGACGCGAGCATGGCGAAAATGCCGACCGGGCCGGAGAGATCCTTGGCCCCGACGCCAGTTTGCTTGGAATGCGCCAGCGCACCAAAGGTGGAGATTGTCTTGTCAATGACCTCGGAAAACTGGGCCCAGGGCGTCGGGCCGGGCCGTTGAACCATGTAGATGATCCGGGCGTCACTGCCGATCTCCGCGCCGATGAGGCCCTTTTGCGTCGCGGGATTCAGGCGGGGCGTGACGGCAAGGGTGACGTCCTGGCCGGCACGCTTGACGACCAATTCCGTGGTTTCGGCAGGCCGGGCCTGGATGAGCTTGATGAACTGTTCGCGGCTGGCGATCGGCACTTTGGCGAACGACACGACGACATCGCCTTCCTTCAAACCAGCTTCCAGCGCCGCGCTGTCAGCGCGGACGCCCTTGATGACGGGGTGGTCCCGGGGATCAAGATTGAGCAGCTTCAACCCGATGATCGGGTTGACGGTGGCCGTCAGGTCGAAGGTCTGGCGGACGCCGTCGCGCTCGATGGTGACCGCCAGGACATTGGTGCGGGCCAGCACGGTGGTCTCCTGCACGTCTTCCCAGGATTTGATGGCCCGCTCGTTGACTTGGACGATGCGGTCGCCGGCGCGGATGCCGAGTTTGGCCTCGGCGGAATCGGCGTCCACATGGCCGATAATGGGCGGGTTGACCGGGACCGGCAGGCCGACGAAGTAAATAAGGATGGCGATAGCAAAGCCGAAGACCACGTTCATGAAAGGGCCAGCGAAGGCGACGAGGATCTTGGACCAAGGCGTGATGGGCGGCAGCTTTTCGGCGTCGGCGCTATGGCCTTCCAGCGTCTCGGAGGTGATCATTTGCGGGAGTTTCACGTAGCCGCCGGCGGGAATCCACCGCCACGACCAGTCCACGCCGTCCTGCTTCCAGCCGAAAATTTTCGGGCCGAAGCCGATGGAAAACTCCAGCACCTTGAGGCCGCGCCGGCGGGCCATCCAGTAATGGCCATACTCGTGGACAAACACGGCCGCGCCAAACAGGGCAACCACCGCCGCGATAACGTAGATGTAGCTGAACAAATCGGTCATGGGTAAAACTCGGTACGAACCGTCTCCCGCAAGCTTAGTCACAAGCGGGGTGTCTGACAACAAGGGATCATGGAACGTTCAACCCGAGAGCCGGCAGCCGACTTCAAGAAAACCCGGCGGGGGCAGGGCGACACTTCCGCGGAGCCTCCGAATCCCACGACCAGTGCCGGCTCGGCGGAGGCGCACCTCATTTTTGCCGGAGCGCGGATATTCTTGTCCGCTTGGGGGCGCGAACGGGGATATCCGCCCAAGCTAGAAGGGCCACCAATCCCCCAAGCGGGCAAGAATGTCCGCGCTCCCACCACCAGTTCTTCCAATGAACTCATCCACAAGTCGCTGGAGCGTAGGGATGGACGAAGACAGGTTCATCGGCCCTGCCACGCGCCCCGTGCGCTTGGCCTGCTCATTTTGAACCCGACCGCCTAAAGGCGGGACTACGAACCCCGCAAACCACTGCCCAAGGCCGTTCGCAGTCCCGGCTTTAGAGCGTGTATGGAAACGCCTGGCGTGGTAGGGCGAGGCTCCTGCCGAGCCGTCCGATAGGATCATTGCCGCTGTCGTTGGG
>CAINDV010000116.1 GCA_903847485.1 uncultured Verrucomicrobiota bacterium | reverse complement strand
TGGCCTTGGGCGTTTCGTCCAGCACCAACTTGTTTTCGCCGAAGAGCGAGGTGATTTCGGTGCGCGGGTTTTTGTGCGGGGTAGGATCAGGTGTTTCAAGCATCTATCCCTATACCCACAACCCTTTCCGCAATGCCACTCTTTTCCAACTTCGGAATTTGGGTTGAAAACTACGCGACAATCACTTTCGCCGCGCTTGCCTGACGGCGCGGCTCACCGTAGCCTCGCCAGCAGCATGTCCATGCCCTGTGTCATCTTCCTGCGGCCGAGAAGGAGCGTCCTGGCGCGCACGGTCAGCGCCGCTTGGGGCCTGTTGCTGGCTCTTCTCGGGTGGCCTGGTTCCGCCTTGGCGCAGGACTTCCAAGTGCGCAGTTGGCAGATGGAGGACGGATTGCCGAACGCCACCATCACCGCCCTCGCGCAAACACCGGACGGCTACCTGTGGCTGGGCACGCCGAAAGGGTTGGTGCGCTTCGACGGCGCGCAGTTCAAGGGGTTCGCCGCGGGCCAGGCGACGGGTCCGCCGGAGGCGCATATCGGCGGGTTGCTGGTGGACCGCCACGGGGTGCTGTGGGTTTCCGGGGCCGGTGGCAGCCTGGCGCGGTATGAGCACGGACGCTTCCAAATGGTCAGCCCGGCGGGCGACTTGAGCGGGTCGGCGGCCACGGGCTTCGTCACTGAGGGCGCGGGCACGGCGGCGGGGTCCACGCGCTGGATGTGGGGCCGGATTTCTGAACTGGTGGAGGACGGCGAGGGGGCGGTGTGGCTGGTGGTGGCCGGACGCGGCCTGCTGCGGTGGCGCGAAGGTGTGCTGGCTTTTTTCACGCCGACCAACGGGCTGCCGGCGGGCAAAATTGACGCGCTGTGCAGTGACGGCTCAGGCAGCCTCTGGCTGATCGCGGGCAACATGCTTTACGGCTACCGCGACGGGTGCTGGCAGGGGTCTCCTGGGGCGGGACCGTTGGGCGGGCCACTCAGCCGGTTGGCACCGGCGCGGGCGGGCGGACTCTGGGCGGCGACGCCGCGCGGATCCTGGGACACGGGCGGCGGGTGGGTTCGACGCTTCGCGGACGATCAGTGGTTCGCTGGCCTGGAGCCGACGCCGTGGACGCCGAATTCCCTCCGTTCTCAAGTCACGACGTTGCTCGAAGACCGTTCCGGCCGCCTCTGGTTGGGCACACTCTGGGGCGGGGTCTTTTACTCGGATGCCGCGGGCCGCTGGCAGCGCTTGCGGAGCGAGGGTTCGTTGTCGCAATGTGTTATTACCTGCCTGTTCGAGGACCGCCAGGGTGCGGTGTGGGTGGGCACGGTGGGTGAAGGGTTGCATCGTATCACCCGCCGGCCGGTGACGATGCTCACGCTGCCGTCGCCGGCGAACGAGAATATCATCAACGCCAGCACGGTCACCCGCGACGGCAGCGTATGGATAGGCACGGACGCGGCCGGCGCCTTCCGGTATCGGGAGGGTAGCTTCGGGCAGTTCGATTCCGATCAGGGTCTGACCAATCTGAGCGTTTGCACGCTGCTGGAAGACTGCCGGACGAACCTCTGGGCGGGCACTTGGGGCGGGCTGTTCAAGTTTGAGGACGGGCGCTTCGCACGGGTTTCCGGCCCGCCGGAGTTGAGTTTGTCTGTGCTCGCCCTCTTTGAGGATCGGGCGGGCAAGCTGTGGATCGGCACCCCACGGGGGCCAATTTGCTGGGATGGCCAGGCGTTTTCGGTCCACCGGTTGGCGGAAGACGGTGGGGAGTTCGACATCCGCTCTTTTGCCGAAGATCCGGCGGGGAACCTCTGGGTGGGGACCATCGGCCAGGGGCTGTTTCGGTTGGGGGCGGGTCGCGTCGAACGCTTCGGGCCTGGGCAGGGCTTGCCGTCGCTTAACGCCCGGTCGTTGTTCTGTGATGCCGCAGGCGGGCTGTGGATTGGCACCGATGGCGCCGGCTTGTTCCGGTTCGAGGACGGTCATTTCACGAGTTTCATCGGCGCGGACGGATGGCCGAACAGCAACATCACCAGCTTCATCACCGATCTCGCGGGGAACCTCTGGATGGGTTCGGACAATGGCCTCCTCCTCTGCGCTCCGGACTGGCTGGCCAACTATCGCCGCGGGCTCAGTCCGACCTTGTTGGGGCTGCGGCTGGGTCTCGGGGAAGGGTTGGGGAGCCGCCGGTGCTCGGGCAGCGGCCAGCCAGTGCCCAGCCGTTCCGCCGACGGCCGGCTGTGGTTTCCGAACATGCGCGGTCTGGCGGTGTTCGATCCGCGGACAGTGAATGTGGAGCTGCCGGTGCCTGCGGTGCTGATCGAATCGCTCGCCGTGGACGGCGCCGAATTGCCCCTGAACGTAGCCGGGGAACTGCGGGTGCCGTCCAGCGCGCGGCGCTTTGAGTTCCATTACACTGCGCCCGAGCTGGCCACGCCGCAGGCGCTGCGGTTCCGCCACAAGCTAGAGGGGATGGATGGTGATTGGGTGTACGCCGGGACGCTGCGGGCGGCTTATTACAGCCAGTTGCCGCCGGGCCAATATCAATTCCGCGTGATGGCCGGCGGCGCGGGCGGGTCTTGGCACGAAGGGGCCACGCCACTGGCCTTTCGGGTGGTGCCGCAGGTGTGGGAGGTGCGCTGGGTGCAGGTGTTGCTGGGCGTGGTGATGGTGGCTGGGGTGATCGCGGGCCTGGCACTGATAGCGCAGCGCCGGTTGGCGCGTCAGGTCGAACGGTTGCGGCTACAACAGGCCCTGGAAAGCGAGCGCCGCCGGATCGCGCGTGATCTGCACGACGACGTGGGCTCACAGCTTACCGAGATCGTGCTGCTGGGCGAACTGGCCAAGCGCGGCGAGCAGTCGCCCGCCGTCCTCCGGAACCACGTCGGCGGCCTTACCCAAAAGGTCCGCCAGTTGGTGACCGTCATGGAGGAAGTGGTTTGGACAGTGAATCCGAAGAATGATTCCCTGCCGAATCTGGCCTCCTATCTGGCCGATTACACGGAGCGATTCCTGGCGCTGGCGCAGTTGAGTTGCCGTCTGGAGGTGGACCCGCAACTGCCACCGATTCCAGTGAACGCGTCGGCCCGCCACAGCCTCCTGCTCGCGGTCAAGGAAGCTCTTAACAACGTCGCCCGCCATGCTGCGGCGAGCCAGGTTCAGTTGGACATTCACGCCGTCGGCGGCGAGTTGCAGGTGACGGTGGCGGACGACGGCCGGGGCTTCGACCCGCAGCGGCCCGCCCATGTCGGCAACGGCCTGCCGAACCTACAGAACCGGCTCGAAACCCTCGGCGGGCGCACCGATATCCGCAGTGTGCCGGGCCAGGGCACGACCATCACCTTCGGCCTGCCCGTGCCGAAGCTCGAGACGCTCGCATGAACTGGCGCTATAACCCGTTTGGAGTATGGCGGGCGGGGGCCGGCGGTGCTAAGTCAGGCGCTGGGAAACCATGAGTATCAACGTAGCC
>CAINDV010000115.1 GCA_903847485.1 uncultured Verrucomicrobiota bacterium | reverse complement strand
CCTCTTCACCGGCGACGCCGGCGGCGGCGAGAGCGAAATCCGCCGCTGGATCATCGAGAACGACTGGCTGGAGGCCATCGTCGCCCTGCCCGAGCAGCTCTTCTACAACACCGGCATCTCCACCTACCTCTGGGTGCTGACGAACCGGAAGGAAAAGCCCCGCAAGGCCAAGGTGCAGCTCATCGATGCCCGCCCGTTCTGGGTGCAGATGGAGAAAAGCCTCGGCAACAAACGCCGCCGCATCGGCGACCCCTCTGACAAGGAGAAAGACCCCGACCACATCGGCGAACTCACCAAAATCTTCGGCAACTTCCGCGGCGGCCAGACGTGCACCTTCACCGAGGAAGACCCCGTCACTCACCAGCCAGTCCAGCGCCAGCGCGTCGTCAGCAAGATTTTCGACAACGAAGACTTCGGCTACCACAAGATCACGGTCGAGCGCCCGCTGCGGCTGAACTTCCAGGCCAGCGCCGAACGCATCGCCCGGCTCGACGACGAGACCGGCTTCAAGCTCCTCGCCACCAGCGCCAAAAAAGACCCTGCCGTCCGCCAGCAGGAAATTGAGGCCGGGAAAGAGCGTCAGGAGGAAATCCGCGAACTCCTGCGGGCCTTGGCCGAAGCGAGCGAACACCGGCTTTACCAGGATCGCAAGGAATTCCTGATCGCCCTGCGCGATGTGGACCGCGCCTTGGGCACGCGCCTGAGCGCCCCGGAACTCAAGGCCGTGCTCGCCGCCCTGGGCGAACGCGACGACACCGCCGCAATCTGCCGCGACCGCGACGGTCAGCCCGAGCCCGACGCCGACCTGCGCGACACCGAAACCGTGCCGCTCAAGGAAAGCATCGAGGAATACTTCAAACGCGAAGTGCTGCCCCACGTGCCCGATGCGTGGATCGATACCACCAAGACCAAGGTCGGCTACGAAATCCCGCTCAACCGCCACTTCTACCGCTACGAGCCGCCGCGCCCTCTGGAAGTCATCGAGATCGACATCAAGCGCCTCGAAGACGACATCATGAAAAAACTCAAGGAGGTCACGGCGTGAAACTCCCGGCCTACCCGCGCACCAAACCCAGCGGCGTCGAATGGCTCGGGAACGTGCCGGAGCATTGGGAGGCAAAGCGGCTCAAATACTCCGCGAGCATCAACGATGACGCGCTTCCCGAAACAACACTGCCGGACTTCGAGTTCAAGTATGTGGACATTGGAGGCGTGAACGCCGTCGATGGAATCACAGCGACCGAAGAGCTTGTCTTTGAGAACGCGCCTTCGCGTGCGCGGCGCAAAGTTCGACACGGGGACACCATCGTCTCCACGGTGCGGACATACCTTCGCGCTATCGCGCCAATCAAGAATCCGCCGGAGAACCTCATCGTCTCAACCGGCTTTGCGGTCGTTCGTCCACGCAAGGTTGCACCGGCTTTCCTCGCCTACGCGCTGCACGAGTCCTCGTTTATTGAATCGGTTGTCGCTCGCTCAACGGGTGTCAGCTACCCCGCCTGCAACGCCTCGGAAGTCGCCGGCATTGCCATTCCGCTGCCCACGCCCGCCGAGCAACGTTCCATCGCGGCGTTTCTGGACCGCGAGACGGGGCGGGTGGACCGGTTGGTGGCGAAGAAGCGGGAGTTGATCGAGCGGCTGAAGGAGAAGCGCACCGCGCTCATCTCCCGGACCGTCACCCGCGGCCTGCCGCCCGCCGCCGCCCGCGCCGCCGGCCTCCCCGCCAACCCGCCCCTCAAACCCTCCGGCGTCCCGTGGTTCGATGAATGCCCGAGGCATTGGCAGACAAAGCGCCTCCGGCACATCTCGGACTTCATCGTCGTCGGCGTTGTGGTGAATCCGTCGAGCTATGTGACCGACGAAGGCGTTGTATTTCTCCTCGGCGGAGACGTTCGCGAAATGCGAATCGACACGACCGACTGCAAACGGTGCTCACCTGAGTCGAGCAATGGTCCGCTGGTGAAAAGTCGCCTTGATGCTGGAGACCTTGTGGTCGTCAGGGTTGGCTATCCCGGTGTGGCCGCCGTCGTCCCGCCCGAGCTGGCAGGTGGTAACGTCGCGTCCATGATGCTGGTCCGAAAGCACCCGCGCTATTGCTCTCAGTGGCTCGCGTATGCGTTCAACTCTCAGGTGGGCCGAGACCAAGTGGAGATTGTCCAATACGGCGCAGCACAAAAGCAGTTCAACATCAGTCACGCCGTTGACTTCGCTTTCCCATTCCCGCCCCTCCCCGAACAAGCCGCCATCGCCGCGTATCTGGACGAGGAGACGGCGAAGCTGGACGCGCTGGTGGGGAAGGTGGAGGAGGCGGTGGAGCGGTTGCAGGAATACCGCACCGCCCTCATCACCGCCGCCGTCACCGGCAAGATTGACGTGCGCGCCAACCTCAATACCATTACCCCATGATAACGCGGCTCTACGCCAACAACTTTCGGTGCCTGGTCGCCTTCAAGGCGGAATTCGACTCTTTCGGTGTCTTGTGCGGCCCCAACGGATCGGGCAAAAGCTCGGTGTTTGATGCGCTGAGGTTGATCCGCAATCTTGGCACTGGCGATGGCGTCCTTGGCGGAGACCGGGATCACGATGTCCCCCACCTGGAGTTCACGAATTGGCAAAAGAGCGACGTTCAAGAGTTTGAACTTGGTGTGACTTCCAATGGACATGCGTTTGAATACCTCATCCACATTCAACAGGCGACCGATTCCGAAAAACCGCGGATTGTAAAGGAGCGGGCGACCTGCGACGGCAAGACGCTGTTCGAGCGCGACATGAAGGGAGTAAGTTTCAAGCGGCCGGATGGAACACAGGCAGGGTTCTTTCCGCTGGACTGGCGGCAGGCCGCACTCGCTTCAATCCAGCCCGAAGGCCACCTCAGCGAACTGGCCAAGCTCCAGGAGGCGATGGCCAAACTTCTGATCCTCCGCCCCAACCCGCGGGGCATGGAACGGGAGAGCAAAGCGGAATCCAAACGTCCGGACCTGTATCTGATCGGCCTCACGTCCTGGTATCGCTCTTTGTCACAAGATTTGGATTGGACCATCGCACTGCGAGATTTGCTGCACGAGGTTTGGCCCGACTTCAAATCGCTCAAGCTGGTGGATGTGGGGCTGAACACCAAGGCGTTGCAACTGCGCTTTGACGGGTCGAACGGGGGCGGGGGTGGCGAGCTGTTTTTCGAGCAGCTTGCCGACGGCGAGAAGGCGCTGATCGGACTCTACATGGTGCGGGCCGCGCTGTCCACGGGGGCGGCGCAGACCGTTTTGATTGACGAGCCGGACAACTACGTCGGCCTGCCGGAACTGCAACCGTGGGTGCTATCGCTGAGGGAATTGCTCGACGATAGCCATCAGGCCATCCTGATTACCCATCATCCGGAGGTGTTGAGCAGCGCGGGCCTGGACCATGGGAGCTACTTGTGGCGGGACAATCACACGTCGCCGACCCGCATCGGGCCGTTAAACGTCCCGGAAGGCATGGCGCCTGCCGAAGCCATAGCAAGGGGGTGGGTCCGTGGCTAATAGAACTCAAATTGTTTGCCTGCACGAGGGCAAGAAAGGAAGGAGCATTGACCCGCTCTTTATCCGATCACTCCTCAAGAAGCTCGATCCCGCATGGATTCGACCCTGGCCCGGCAACAATGCCATCCGCACGGTTGATTGTGGCGGCCGTTCCACACTGATTGCAAAGTTGCCAGAGGAGCTAAAAGCCGCTGAACAGGCTGGCGGGGACAGGACGCTTATGGTCTGGGCGGATGTGGACGACAACATGGAGAGTCCAGAAAGGCTGAAGGAGGCATTTTGGGCGACCGCCCAAGCCGCAGGGATTACCACGGATCAATTCGAGCGAGTGGTATTTGCCTGTGCCGAGGATCGCTTGGAGAACTGGGTGGAGTTCCTTAACTCCGGATCCACCGATGAGTCGAAGGAGGGACCGCGCGTGAAGGATCCCGAAGCAGTCAAGGCGGCCAGGAATCTTGCCGACCTTTGCTTGAAAGGCGCTCCAATCCCTAACATTCCCCCGTCACTGGAATGGTCCTGCCGCAACTGGCGGGCTCTGGTGGAGCGAATGCGGTGACGCCTTGATTCTGCACCAACGCCCGGGCACACCACCGAGCGCGCCTTTGAATCCTACGCTGAGGAAATCCTGCTGGCGCGCGGCATCTGGAAGTCGGGGCGCCATGCGGCGGTGGAGCGCTCGCATGAATACCGCCCCGCCCTGCTTACCGCCGCCGTCACCGGCAAGATTGATGTGCGAAAGGCTCCCCATGGTAGAATAGAGATTTGAGCCCGAACTCCGAAATAGACAGGCGGCGAAGAGTAGCGGGACAGGCATCCTGCCTGCCCAGTTGCGCGGTCAGTCACCGGGGAGATTTTTTCCGCAGGGCGAACCGCAACTGACCGGCTGGAAGCCGGTCCCACAACTCGG
>CAINDV010000114.1 GCA_903847485.1 uncultured Verrucomicrobiota bacterium | reverse complement strand
TCCGAGTGCTGGCTGGACGCCGACGAGTGCCGCTCCATTTTCGAGCGCGACATGTATTCCAGCTTCCTCATTCGTCCGTCCAGCGAAACCGCCGCCACGAACCTCCTCGCCCGCATCGAGGCCGACCGCCGCTTCAAGCTGAAAGCCGAGAAGGAAGTGGACTACTACCGCAAGCAGACCATGACCGCCGCGCCCATCAAATGGCTCGGTAGTTTCCTCGCCATCATGATGTCCGTCGGCGCGGTCTTCGCCGCCATGAACACCATGTATGCGGCCGTCGGCGCTCGCACCCGCGAGATCGGCACGCTGCGCGTCCTGGGCTTCCGCCGCCGCTCGGTCGTGCTGGCCCTGCTGCTCGAAGGCGGCTTCCTGGCGTTCCTGGGCGGCGTGCTGGGCTGCGCGCTGGCCTTCTACTGGAACGGCTACACCACCGCCACGATGGGCATGGAGACCTTCAGCGAAATCGTCTTCCAATTCCGCGTCACGCCGAAACTCGTCGCCGAAGGACTGCTCTTCGCCGTGATCGTCGGCCTCATCGGCACGCTGCTCCCGGCCATCCGCGCCTCGCGCCTGCCGGTCATCACCGCGCTCAAATCCCTATGAGGCCGCCGGCGCAACTCCAGCAACGCCCGACCTCCGCCGTGAAGCGGCTCCCACCTGCTGGCTGTGCCGGCTCCGAGGCGATGGCGCCGGAACTTATCCGGGAACCAAGATTTGGATCTCTGCGTCCTTCGCGTCTCTGCGGTTTGATGGAAGCTTTTCAAACCGCAGAGACGCAAAGAACGCAGAGGCTCCCCTCCGCAAGCCCGGTTAACGGCGGCGGATTTCTTCCTCAAAGCCGACCAAACCTGCGCCTCCCCCGCCACTTCAAGGCTTCCCTATGAACGACGACCAGAAGTCGAAAATCTCCCAGCTACGCATTGATCCCGGCGCCAAACAACGCTCCACCGGCACGATGAAACTCATCTTCATCGTCGTCACCCTCGTCGCCATCGCTGCCGTGCTGTTCTGGCAACCGTGGGCCACCGAAGGCGAACGCTTCAGCGCCGGCAAAGGAAAGACCGTCGTCGCCAGCGAAGCGAAGCCCTCCGCCGCCAGCGCGAAAACTACTTCCGCCTCCGGCACCAACGCCCCCGCCATCGCGCCGACTCCCGCCAGCTCCAGCAATTCCATCCTCACCGTCTCCGGCTACATCATCAACCGCGAGCGCATCGAACTCAGCCCTCGCTTCATGGGCGTCGTCAAGTGGATTGGCGTGCGCAAGGGCGACTCCGTCACCAACGGCCAAGTCGTCGTGCTCCTCGACGACACCGAATATCAAGCCCGCAAGCGCGAGTTGGAAGGCCGCCTGGCGCAAGCCAGAGTTGGCGTCCGCCGCGCCGAGATCGAACTCAAGCGCACCACCAGCCTTGTCGAAAATCGTATCGAAACCCAGCGCGCCCTCGACCTCGCCGAGCTTGACCTCCAAGCCGCCCAGGCCCAAGTCCAGGCGCTGGAAGGCGAGCGCCAGACCATTCTCACCTACCTCGATTGGTGCGTCATCCGCGCGCCCATCACCGGCGTCGTACTCGAGAAACTCGTGGACGCCAACGAACTTGTCACCCCGCAGAGCTTCGGCGGTTCCCGCGGCCCCAGCACCGCCGTCATCTCGCTCGGTGACCCGCAGGATTTGCAGGTGGAAATTGACATGAACGAAGCCGACCTCGCCAAAGTGCACCTCGGTCAGCGCTGCAAAGTCAGCCCCGAAGCCTACCTTGACCACAGCTACGAAGGCACCGTGGCGGAAATCGCCCCCGAAGCCAGCCGCCAGAAAGGCACCCTCCAGATCAAGGTCCAGATCAAGGCCCCGGACAAATACCTCACCCCGGAACTGAGCGCGAAGGTGGACTTCCTGGGCCAGTGAAGCGCGGCATCTCTCCCGCGTGTTCCCGGAACAGACGGCCGGATGCCACCTCCAATGTCAGGCAGTCAAGCATATCTCCACGACGTGGGCGCAGATCTCCCTGCGGCTTAACGCTCGAACTTAGCGACTCGGCAGACGAGACGCGCCAATTGCAACTGAGCCCGAATTCCGAAGCAGAAATGGCCCCGAGCAGTGGGACCGGCTTCCGTCCGGTTGGACTGCGGTGGCAAGCGAAGCGCGACACCGCTTTGGCCGTCCGCCGCCCCTGAAGCCAAAGTGCCGTCGTCGCTGCGCTCTGCCGGCACACTCCAAAACAACGGATAATCCGCCCCAACCGGCGACTTCGAGAAGCCCAGGCACCTCCCCACTTACGCGGCTGAACGTTGACGTCCGGCCTTTGCTTTGTGACTCTCCCTGCCGTTCAATCACCCAGCATTTTACCATGGAAATTCGCAAAGCTGTTATTACCGCCGCCAGCCAAAGCCAGCGCACGCTGCCGCTCCAAACCCTCGTGGACCGCGACGGTAAAACCAAGACTGCGCTCGCCATCATCGTCGAGGAAGCGCTCGACGCCGGCGTGGAGGAAGTCTGCATCGTCGTTTGTCCCGGTGACACGGCGAATTACCGTGCCGCCGCCGGCGCGCACGGCCGCCACATCCAGTTCGTCGAGCAGGCGACGCCGCTGGGCTACGGTCACGCCGTCTGGTGTGCGCGGGAGTTCACCGGGCAGTCGCCGTTTCTGCTGCTGGTGGGCGATCACCTTTACCTGAGCCGCGAAGCGAAAGGCTGCGCCAAGCAACTGGTGGAAGTGACCGCCGCCGAAACCTGCGCCGTGTCCGCCGTGCAGGCCACGCACGAAAGCAAGCTGCCTTACTACGGCGCGGTCGGCGGACGCCTCGCCGGCCAGCAGCCCGGAGTTTATCTCGTCGCCGACGTTCTGGAGAAACCGACGCCCACCGTCGCTGAGCAGAAACTCATCGTGCCGGGCCTGCGCGCCGGCCACTACCTCTGCTTCTTCGGAATGCACGTCCTGACGCCCGCCGTGATGGCCACGCTTGGCGAAGACGTCGTCGCTTCCGACGGAAAGGGCCGCGTGCAACTCAGCGCCGCGCTGGCGCGGTTGGCGCAGCGGGAGCGCTACCTCGCCTGCGAATTGCATGGTCGCCGCTTCGACATCGGCGTGAAATATGGCCTACTCGCTGCTCAACTGGCTTTTGCTCTCAACAGCCCAGATCGCGCCGAAGTCCTCTCCGGCTTGGTAGAACTGCTCGCGCTGGACGCGAAATAACCTTCCCGCCCGGACCTCCAAGCTCACCAGCTATGGCCAGCCCCTTGATCGAAATTATCACGTCGGCGGACCCGGAAGTCCGGAACCAATCTCTCGACGCCGTTTGCAGCAAGGCGTCCGTGGAAGAACTGGTTGCCGCTTGCGCCGAACTGGACGCCTTTCGCCGTCGCAGCGAGAATCTCTACGAACGGGTGCGGGCGCTGTTCTTCCTCTACGCCATTCACCGCTTCATCCTGCCAGACAAGCTAGTAGCACAGGCTTCCAGCCAGTGTAGTAGCGCAGGCTTCCAGCCTGCTGGCGGACAGGAACAGGCAGGCAGGATGCCTATGCTACCCCACAGGCAGGATGCCTGTGCTACTAACATAGCTGGAGCGGTGCAAGGCATGATCCCCTTCGCTGGTTTCGAGCATCTGCTTCACCGGCGATTCGAGGAGGCCATTGACCAATTTCTCGCGGCGCAGCGGGCGGGCGGGCCGGGCGATGGCATTTCCAGCGCGCTGGCGGCGGCGTATCAACGGCTCGCTTTCCAGACGCTGGCGGATCAGGTTCGCCGCAGCGTGCGCTCTGTGCGCGGCAACCAGTGGATGTTTCGCATGGGGCATCCGGCGGATCACCCACTGCGCATCCGGCCCGAACTACTCCAGCGCGACGCCGACGGCACCTACCCGCTCCTGCGCGAACGCACGCCGGTGCGCATGGATCTCAGCCATTCCGGCTGGAGCGACATCTTCTTCCTCGGCATGGATTTCCCGGAAGGCGCACGCGTCTTGAACGTCTCGATTGACCTCGGCGTCCACGGGCGCGACGCCGATCCGCGACCGCCGGTGGAAGCTTTCCTGCGGGTCATTGAGGAGCCGCTGCTGCGGTTGACCAGCGTGGACCTCGGCGCGAGCGCCGACATCCAGAGTCTGGCGGAAGTGTTTGATTTTGCGCGGGATTACCTTGGTCTGCTCAAGGCAGCGGTCATCGCGGCGGGCATCGTGCCGCCGGGAATTGAAGGCTCCGGTCTGAGCTTGGCCGATCTGCTGGCGCGCGTCGTCGGGCCGGGGCGCGGGCTGGAGATCGTCAGCCACGTCAACAACATCCCCAAAGGCTCCCGGCTCGCCGTTTCGACGAACCTGCTCGCCGCGCTGGTGTCCGTGTGCATGAGAGCAACCGGGCAGGCGCGCTCGCTGGACGGGCAGTTGCAGGAGGACGAACGCCGGCTCGTGCTCGCGCGGGCGCTGCTGGGTGAATGGCTCGGCGGCTCCGGCGGCGGCTGGCAGGATTCTGGCGGCGTGTGGCCGGGAATGAAGCTCATCTGCGGCGTGCGCGCCGGCGAGGGCGATCCGGAATTCGGCATCAGTCGCGGGCGCTTGATGCCTTCGCACAAGATTCTCGACGCTCAGGACGCTTCGCCGGAGACGCGGCGGCGCTTGCAGGAAAGCCTCGTGCTCGTTCACGGCGGCATGGCGCAAAACGTCGGCCCGATTCTGGAAATGGTGACGGAGAAATACTTGCTCCGCTCAGACGCCGAGTGGCGCGGTCGCCAGCAGGCCATCGGCATTCTCGACGAAATCGTCGCCGCCCTGCGCGCTGGCGACGTGCCGAGGCTCGGCGAATTGACCACGCGCAACTTCCAGGAACCGATCCAGACGATCATCCCATGGGCCAGCAACGCCTTCACCGAGACGGTCATCCGCCGCGTACAGGAGGAGTTTGGCAAAGACTTCTGGGGCTTCTGGATGCTCGGTGGCATGTCGGGCGGCGGAATGGGTTTCATCTTCGCCCCGGAGCAGAAGGCACGCGCCCAAAAGCGTCTCCAGGAAATAATGTCGGACACCAAACGCGCCCTGGAGTACGCGCTGCCATTCGCGATGGAGCCGGTGGTGTATGACTTCGCCATCAACGAGCGCGGCACCTGGGCGGACTTGCTGTGTGGTGCGGACGCGCTGCTGCCGCGGGATTACTACGCGCTGCAAGTCCCGCGCTGGCTGCGCGCCGATCCGCAATCGCTGCCGCCACTGCGCCGTGCGGAACTGGACAAGTTCAGCGCCGCCTGTCGCACGCAGCCCGACTTAAGTGGCATGATGCAGACGCTTTTCGAGCGGCTCCTGCCCCGGCTCAAGACTGGCGACGGCCAGCAGCAAAGCCTGGCGGAGTTACTGGAGCAAAACGGTTTCGACCGCGCCCAGCACGAGCAGATTCGCGACGACTTGAAGAACGGTCGCATCGGCATGGCGCAGAACCGCCTACCCGCCAGCGCAGACATCAAGGACGTGCGCGACGCCGACGTTGTGGACGCGACCAACTTAGTAGCACAGGCTTCCAGCCTGTGTAGTAGCGCGGGCTTCCAGCCTGCGGTTCCTTTCACAAACTTCGCCCCAAACCGCCCCGCAAGCATCCACGAACGCAACCTGCCGCACTGGCGGCAAGCTGGGGCGACTTACTTCGTCACCTTCCGTCTTGGAGATGCGCTGCCGCAAGATGTCGTTCGTCAGATGCAGGTGGAGCGCGAGCAATGGCTGAAGCGTTACCCTGGCGAATTGACCGCTGAAAAGCTCCAGGAGTTGAACCAATTCCTGTGGGAATGGCAGGAACAGCGCGCCGATGAGGGCCGTGGCGCTTGCTATTTGGCTCAGCCAGAGATCGGCGCACTGGTGGAAGGCGCGCTCCGGCACTTCGACGGCGAGCGTTACCAGCTTGGTTCGTTCGTCGTGATGCCGAACCATGTTCATGCGCTTGTGCGTCCGGTCATGGGTCACGAGTTGTCCGCCATTCTTCACTCCTGGAAATCGTTCACCGCCAACCAAGCCAACCGCCAACTCCACCGGAGCGGCACCTTTTGGCAGGAGGAATCCTTTGACCACATCGTCCGAGATGAGCAGGAGCTTCTGCACTTCACCCGCTACATCGAAGAAAACCCGCTCAAGGCTCGCTTGAAGGCTGGCACATTCAGGCTGGGAGGCGGGACCGCAACAGGCACCGGCAGGCAGGATGCCTGCCCTACTACCACAGGCAAGATGCCTGTGCTACTACGGCCGACGTTGGCTCAACGCGGTCTTGATGCGTTGTCCCACGGCGAACTCGCCATCATCACCCTCGCCGCCGGCGTGGGCAGCCGGTGGACGCAAGGCGCGGGCGTCGTGAAGGCGCTGCATCCTTTCTGCAAACTCGGCGGCGCGCACCGCACATTCATCGAGACGCACCTGGCCAAGAGCCGGCGCATCGGCAGGCTGGCCGGGCAGACGCTTCCGCACGTCTTCACCACGAGCCATCTGACCCACGCCGCCACCGAGGCGTTTCTCCGTTCACAGGACAATTACCGCTACCCCGGCCCACTACTGCTTTCGCCCGGACGCTCCATCGGCTTGCGCATGATTCCCATGGAGCGAGACCTGCGCTTCCTCTGGGAGGAAATGCCGCAGCAAATGCTCGATGAACAGCAGCAAAAAGTCCGCGACAGCCTCCGCGCCGCGCTCATCAACTGGGCGCGATCCGCTGGCGAGGGCAGCGATTACACCGACAACCTCCCCGGCCAGTGCCTCCACCCGGTCGGGCACTGGTTTGAGGTGCCAAACCTCCTCCGCAACGGCGTGCTCGCCCGCCTGCTGGCCGAGCGCCCGCAGCTCCGCCACCTGATGCTGCACAACATTGACACCCTCGGTGCCGACGCCGACCCGGCGATGTTCGGGCTGCACTTGGAACAAGACTCCTGCCTCACCTTCGAAGTCATCACCCGCCGTCTGGAAGATCGTGGCGGTGGTTTGGCGCGGGTTAACGGGCAGGTTCGTCTGGTCGAGGGCCTTGCCATGCCTCGCGAGGAAGACGAGTTCAACCTCCGCTACTACAACTCGAACACCTGCTGGATTGACCTAGACAAGCTGCTCGCCGCCTTCGGCCTGATGCGCGACGACCTGGCGAACCAGGAGAAAGTCACCACCGCCGTCCGCACCCTGGCGGCGCGCGTGCCGACTTACATCACGATCAAAGACGTGAAGAAGCGCTGGGGCCACGGCCAGGAAGACGTTTTCCCGGTCAGCCAGTTCGAGAAGCTGTGGGTGGACATGACGGCACTTCCGGAGATCAAGACCAGCTACGCCGTCGTCCCCCGACTCCGCGGCCAGCAGCTCAAGGATCAAGCCCAGCTCGACGGCTGGCTGCGCGACGGCTCGGCGGCGTTTGTCGAAAGCCTGTGCGAATGGGCGCGCGGTTAATTGGCCTGTCGTGAATTGACAAGGCACGCCCCGTCCCGGCACACTGCCCCAGACATGCGCGAAGCTCTCACGACCCGCGGTAACCAACCTTAAATGCCCCTGCCACCCAACACTCCCACGCGACGCCTGCGGCTCACCCTCCGAGGTGCGGTGCAAGGCGTCGGGTTCCGGCCGTTCATCCATCGGCTCGCGTCGCAACTTATCCTGACCGGCTGGATCAACAACACCGCCCAGGGACTCGTGATCGAAGTCGAGGGCCGGCGGGCGGCGCTGGAGTCGTTTCTCTTTCGGTTGGAGGACGAAATGCCGCCGCGCTGTTTCCTGCACAGCATGGAGTCGGTATGGCTGGACACCGTGGGCTACACCGGTTTTGAAATCCGGGTTAGCGAAGACGCCGGCCCGCGTACGGCGTTTATCATGCCCGACATTGCCACCTGTCCGGACTGTCTGGCGGAAATCTTCAATCCGGCCAACCGCCGTTACCTTTACCCGTTCACCAACTGCACCAACTGCGGCCCGCGCTTCAGCATCATCGAGAGTCTCCCCTACGACCGGCGGAACACGTCCATGCGGAAGTTTCCCATGTGCCGGCACTGCCAGGCCGAGTTCCGCCACCCGCGCGACCGCCGGTTCCACGCCCAACCCAACGCCTGCCCGGAGTGCGGCCCGCGCCTCTCCATCTGGGATCGCCGGGGCAAACCTTTCGCCTCCCGGCACGAGGCGCTGTTGGCGGCAGCGACGGCGATCAAGCAGGGAAAAATTCTGGCGGTCAAAGGTTTGGGCGGCTTTCACCTCGTCGTCAATGCCTTGGACGAGCGGGCCGTGGCCCGATTGCGCCAGCTCAAGCAGCGCGAGGAGAAGCCCTTTGCCCTGATGTTTCCGTCGGTCGAATCCGTGCTGGAGCTTTGCGAAGCCACCCCGCCGGAGAAGCGGCTTTTGGAGGCGCCGGAAGCGCCCATCGTCCTGCTGCGGCGCATCAAAGTCTTCGGTCGGCCCGGTCCGGGCAGTCTGGCCGGCTCAATAGCGCCCGGAAATCCTTGCCTCGGTGTGATGCTGCCTTACACGCCGCTCCACCACTTGCTGCTGCGCGAAGTGGGCGGACCCATCGTCGCCACCAGCGGCAACCTGAGCGACGAACCGATTTGCACCGAGGAAATGGACGCCTTCAAACGGCTCGGCACCATCGCGGAATTGTTCCTTATGCACGACCGCCCCATCGTGCGGCCGGTGGACGATTCGGTGGTCCGTGTCGTGCTGGGCCGCGAACTCGTCCTGCGTCGCGCCCGTGGCTACACGCCGCTGCCGGTTTCGGTACCGGAAGGCGTGGGCGTTGAGCCGGAAGACGTGCCGACGATTCTCGCCGTGGGCGGGCATTTGAAGAACACCATCGCGCTGGGCATCGGCCCGCTGGCCTTCGTCAGCCAGCACATCGGCGACCTGGAAACCGAGCCAGCCTTCAACGCCTTCCAGCGCACGACGGCGGATTTCCGGCGGCTCTACGAAGCGCGTCCCGCCGTCATCGCCGCTGACGCTCACCCCGATTACCTCTCTGCAAAATGGGCGCGTGAAAGCGTGGAAAACTGGGCACCGCTGCCCGCTCTCGCGGCCACGCCACCACCGCCGCCGTTAACCGCCCCGGATGACAGCCCGCTGCGCATCCGGTCGGCGATGGCACCCGTCGAAACGCCCGCCAAGCCAGCCGCCGAACCGGCACCCGTCGCCGAACTGCCACCGCCACTGGCCTCGGAGCCAGCTCCGCGCCTCGTCACAGTCCAACACCACCTTGCCCACATCCTGTCGTGCATGGCGGAAAACGAGTTGTCCCCGCCCGTGCTCGGCGTCGCCTGGGACGGCACCGGCTACGGCCCGGACGGCACCATCTGGGGCGGTGAGTTTCTCTCGGTGACGGCTGGCGGCTGGCAGCGCGTGGCGCACTTGCGAACTTTCCCGCTGCCGGGCGGCGACGCGGCAGTGCGGGAGCCGCGGAGGGCGGCGCTGGGATTGCTCTTTGAACTGCTGGGCGAAGCGGTCTTCGAGCGACAAGACCTGGCTCCGGTGAGGGCGTTTACCGCCGAGGAACTTGGCACTTTGCGTACCATGCTGGTGCGCGGACTGAATTCGCCTCGGACTTCCAGCCTGGGGCGGCTCTTCGATGCCGTGGCCTCGCTGATCGGCCTTCGACAGCAACTGCGCTTTGAAGGCCAGGCCGCTATGGATTTGGAATTCGCGCTGGAAGTTGGGCGCAGCGGGCTATCCTACCCGCTACCGCTGACGCCGGTGCCCGACGGGCCAGCGCTGCTGGACTGGGCGCCGCTGGTGCAGGCGTTGATCGCCGACGCCGGCGCCCCGGCCACGCCCGGCGCAATGTCGTCGAAATTTCACCACGCTTTGGTGGACGGCTTGGTGGCGGTCGCGCAGCATATCGGCGGCGAGCGCGTGGTCCTGAGCGGTGGGTGTTTTCAGAACCGCTACCTTACCGAGCGCGCCGTCACCAAGCTGCAGGAAGCCGGCTTCCGTCCGTACTGGCACCAACGCGTGCCACCTAACGACGGCGGGCTGGCGCTGGGCCAGTTGGCGGCCGTGCGCTTGGGACTGGCTTGACGCGATGGTGCCGCTTGGAATTCTTCTTGGACCGGAGTAAGATCGGCGGCATCCCACAGCCATGAGCAAGCCTGTCGCCCACCGTCCGCCGCTGCAGAAACGCAAACTCCCGCGTTCCTTCAAGGATCTGACGCCGACACGCGCCTTTAACCCTCGCACTTTTTTCCGGGAGATGGTGTGGAAGGCGCTGCTGACGCGGCGCACCGGGCAGACGACACGGCCCGTCTTTCCCAAGTTGCGGCACGGGCAGGTCGCCCTCACTTGGATTGGTCACGCGTCGTTCCTGATCCAGTTCAACGACCTGAACGTGTTGGTGGACCCGAACTTCGCGAACTGGCTCTTCCTCCTGAAGCGCGTCAAACGCTCTGGCCTGCGCCTCGAACACCTGCCGCCGATTGACCTGGTGCTGCTCACCCACGCCCACTTCGACCATTTCCACAAGCCGACACTGCGCAAGCTGCCGCATCCGAAAATCGGCGTGATGCCTTGGGGTATGGGCGAACTGGCGCGCAATCTCGGCTTCGGGCGCATCATCGAACTGGACTGGTGGGACAGCTTTTCGCAACGCGACTGGTGCGTGACTCTGACGCCCTGCAAACACTGGGGGGCACGCACGCTCCGCGACCACCACCGCGGCTACGGCGGTTTCGTGCTCGAATACCAGGGCCGCACGATCTACCACGCTGGCGACAGCGCCTACTTCGATGGTTTCCAGGAAATCGGCCGCCACTTCGCACCGGAAATCGCGCTGCTGCCCATCGGCGCCTATCGCCCGGAATCCTTCCGCAACGTCCACATGGGGCCGGATGAGGCGATGCGGGTGTTCAAGGAATTGAAGTCCAAGTGGCTAGTGCCGATGCACTACGGCACGTTCAAGTTGTCCTTCGAAGATCTCGAAGAACCGCCGCGTTGGCTGCGCCAACTCGCCCAGGAAGAGGGCTTGCTCCGGCACGTGAAGTTCCTAGAAGAAGGCCGGCCGACGGTGTTTTGATCTCGAATTCCGACAGCGACGTCGGACGTGGCCCAGCCGCATGGGGAGCGTACTTTACTGGCGCGCGGTTTTCGGCGGTTCTCTGAAAACCTCGCTCCGCTAACTTTCGCGCGCCGAAATCGGCCCTGAACCGTGCGACGAAGGTTTGGGCGGGGTGCCCGAACCGGCACGCGGGCCGCGGGCGCTGCCGGTTCCTGTTTCGGAATTCGGATTCAAGCGGGATGCCTGCAAAACCTTGCCGGCGGAACGGGGTTGCGACAGAACCCCGCATTCCTGCCTCACGACAAGTCAATTGTGGCGGCGTTCCGTCGGCGGAGTTTACACTCACCAGAAACACCGGATTCATCAACAATTGCTGGGTTAAAACCGCTACGGTGCCTCGACGCCGCTGAGGCCCCGTCGGCCAAGCTTACAGTCTAAGGCTCGCTGGCTTTTCGCTGAAAATTACGTTTTGGCATACAACTCACGTTAAATCAAAGACTTACATCACTTGCCATCGCCACAACACTCCGCTGGCATAGGCTTTGCGGTAGGGGTGGCAACGTCGGTGACTTATCTGACAGCAAGAGTAAGAAAAACGGAAACTAACAAAATTATGATGACGAAAATGAACTTCGGACGACTGATCGGTGCCGGTGCTTGTGCAGTGGTTTTCGGCTTGGCTACGCAGGCCAATGGCATCTCGTTTGATCTATACAGTTCGGGTGCCTCGATGAACGAAGGCAATATCAACTCCCTTTTCTATGAACCGCATCCAGCGGTTGGGAGTACGGCAGCTTACACCCTCGGCACGGCCAAAGATCTATACTCGACGACTTTTGGCGGCGATGATACGGCTGGCTTTTGGGTAAATGTCGCCTTTGGCTCCAATCCCAAGCCTGTCTTGGAATCCGCTTTTCTCAAAGCGGGAAATTCTTATTTGTTGTGGAACGACGACGATTTGAAAGCTTTCAACAACCCGGTGCCCGGTGTGACGTATGACTCCATCACGCTCTGGAACAGCGGGAGCGGTGGGATCCAGAACCCGCCTAAGAACGCATATTTAGGAACCTCCCACGCTGGTCTGAACGGCTCTCCCGGAACTACCAGCGTCCCTGACGGTGGCATGACCATCATGCTCCTCGGCATGGCCTTGGGTGGACTTGGCTATGCTCGCCGGTTGGTGAAGTAATTCTGGCCGTCCTCCCGTTTTCAGCCGCCGCCGAGGCTCCCTCGGCGGCGGTTTTGTTTTTGGCGCGAAGGTCGCTCGGCTGCCAGGCCACCACCCCTTCTTCACGGATGGATCTGCCCCGGGCGAGGTGCCGGCCGGACTTCGGGGTTCAGACTCAGTTCTCCTTCGCGCGACACCCACCCGAATCCGGCTGGCTTCCCGCCGCCGCTTCGCGTAGTTTCCCGCCTCTATGTTCGAGACGATCAAGCCCACTCTGGCCGCCGCCGGCGACAAACTCGCCCACTTGCGGAGGTTTCTTTGACGTCGCCAGCTTGCAGAAACGCCTCGGCGAACTGAACTCCCAGATGGTGGTCGAGTCCTTCTGGAGTCACCGCGAGCAGGCCCAGAAGACCATCGAGGAAGCCAACACCATCCGCGGCCGCCTCGAACCGCTCGCCGCCACCGAGAAGCGATTCGACGATCTCCGCGTCATGGTCGAACTCGGCGAGGCCGAACCGCCGGCCGCCGCCACCGCCATCGAGCGGGAGGTCGCGACCGATCTGGCGAAGTTCGTCCAAGATCTGGACGCGCTGGAGTTGCGCATCTTACTCACCGGTCCCTACGACAAGAATAACTGCATTCTTAACCTCAATGCCGGCGCCGGCGGCACCGAGTCCAACGACTGGGCGAACATGCTGCTGCGCATGTACCAGCGTTGGGGCGAGGCCCGCGGCTGGGAAGTCGAGGTCGTGGACGCTTTGCCGGGCGAAGTCGCTGGCATCAAGAGCGCGACGCTCCTACTCCAAGGCGAGAATGCCTACGGCTTTGCCAAGGCCGAGCGCGGCGTCCATCGCCTGGTGCGTATTTCGCCCTTCGATTCCAATAAGCGCCGGCACACCAGCTTTGCCAGCGTGGATGTCATCGCTGAGATTGAAGAATCTGACAGCAAGGATATGGTTATCCCAGCCACTGAGTTGAAAGTGGATACCTTCCGCTCCGGCGGCAAAGGCGGACAGAACGTCAACAAGGTGGAAACCGCTGTCCGTATTACCCATCTTCCCACCGGCCTTGTCGTGGCCTCGCAGACGCAGCGTTCGCAGCATCAGAACCGCGCCACCGCCATGAAGCTGCTGCTCTCGCGCATCTTTGCCCAACGCCTGGACGAGCAGAAGGCCGAGATGGAACGCTTTTACGGCGAGAAAGGGAGCATTGGCTGGGGGCACCAGATTCGGAGTTACGTGTTACAACCTTACCGCATGGTGAAGGATCTGCGCACCGGCGTGGAGACCAGCAACACCGACGCCGTGTTAGACGGCGACTTAGATCCGTATGTCAACGGCTGGCTGCGCGCCGGCTGTCCGCTCAAGCGAATGCAAGGTGTGAAGGACGAGGAAGAGTAAGTCCGAATTTCGAAATCCAAATGCCGAAGGACGAAGGAAGAACGAAGCACCAGAACCGCGAGTCCTCGATTGGACGGATCGCAAGGCGCAGAACTCCTGACCCAGTGGCAACTGGTTGATCCAGCAATTCTAACTATAGACCAGACCGGGACGCGGGTGGGGTCACCCGGCCTACAAGAGGGCGGTTTTGCTGGGGTGTAGGCCGGGTGCCCTCACCCGGCGGGGGTTGCCAGTGCCATAATGAGCAGGCCAAGCGCCCTGTGACGCGTGGCATGGCCGATTAACTGGCATTGTTCATCACTGCGCTCCAGCGACTTGTGGGTGAGTTCATTGGAAGAATTGCCGTGGTTGATCCCGCCGCCGCCCCCTCACCCGGTTTCGTCGGCTCAAGATGTCTGAGTCTGCACTTCTGGCCGTCACATCTTGTGCCGGGCCATCTGCCAGATGATGTGGCCACCGTGGGCAAGCGCCAAGCCCAGCAACACCACGCCAGAGCCGCGTTCCAGGACTAGGAGCGTACGTTCGCTCAGACGTTTCTGCCCCAGCGAGACGGCCCAGCTTAGCCCGGCAAACCACAGGCTGGTGCCCGCCGCCACGCCCAGGATGCACGCCATCCGCGCGCCGGGGTAGTCGGTGTCCACCCATTCGCGGGAGACGAAGTTGGCGGCGAGGATGATCCAGAACACCAGCACGCCGGGATTGGCCAGCACCCGCACGAAACCCATCCAGAACGCAGAGTGCGGATGCAACTTTTCTTCGATGCGGCGCTCAAGGCGTTCTCCCAGGTGGCTTTGGGCCGGCAGGATTTGCGGCTCGTTCACGCTCCGGGCCAGCAGAAAGCGCAGGCCCAGGTAGAGCAGAAAGACGAAACTGATCAGCTCCATCGCCGCCTTCACATAGCCCCGGCTGAAGAACGAGGCGAAGCCGGTGAAGGCCAGCGTGCAGTAGATCACTTCCATCAACGACGCGCCCAGGCCGATCATCAACCCACGCAGGAAGCCGTGCCGGGTGCCTTCGCTGATGATCGTGAGATTGATGGGGCCGACCGGGATGCACAGCAGCACGCCGCTGAAGAAACCCGTGAGCGCCGCAGCCAGGATGGGCGACAGTTCGGGCATGAGCGATCAAGCCGGCGGCACCGTTTCCTCGTCCGCTTCTTCCTCCTCGATTTCACGCCGAATCCGCCGGGAGACATGCGGGCGGATGAAGCCGTAGATCAAGTAGGCCGAGAAAATCACCGGCAGCACGAACACCAGGATCTTCTCCCGCAGCACGAGGATCAGTCCGATGAAGAGGATGGCTACCAGCGTCTTGGTGAACGTCCGCGTCGCCCGCAGGTCTAGCGATTTGAAGCTCGGATACCGCACCGTGCTCACCATCATCCACGATAGGAACAGCAGCATGGCTGGCAACAGGAAGCGCCACTTGCTCACCGAGAAGCGTTCCCCCAGCCAACTCCGCTCGTCCAGCCAGAGCATGAGCAGCGTCAGCGACGCCACCAGCGCCGCCGCCGAGGGGATGGGGAAGCCGAGGAAATCCTTGCTGGCCTTGTTCTCGGGCATCGCCGAGAGGCAGTTATAGCGGGCGAGCCGAAACGCGCCGCAGATCAGGTACATCGAGGCAATGAACCAGCCGATCTCGGCGTGTTCGCCGAACACATCTTTCAGCACGATGCGATGCACCAGAAACGCCGGCGCCGCGCCGAAGGAGATCAGGTCCGCCAGCGAATCGAATTCGCGCCCAAACGGGCTTTCCGCCCCGCCCATCCGCGCCACCCGGCCGTCGAAGAGATCGAAGATGCACGCCGCCAGGATGAACGCCAGCGCCAGTTTGATCTGGAGCTGAAAGATTTGTTCGTTGGCCGGGTCGGCCTCGACGATCTTGGTCAGCGCCACGAAACCGCAGAAGAGATTGCCGGCGGTGAGAAGGTTGGGCAGGAAATAAATCTTTAACTTCCCCTCGGAAGAGTCGGGCGGAACGGGCGGTGACGGGCCGGCAGCCATGAGCGGTTTAAGTGAGTTGCGCCACCACAGTCTCGCCGCCTTTGACTCGGTCGCCGAGCTTGACCCGGACCTGCGCCGAGAGCGGCAGATAAATTTCCACGCGAGAACCAAACTGAATCAGGCTCAACCGCTCGCCGCGGACTACTTCATCACCCACGGCCGCCCACGGCACGAGACGCCGGGCGATCAGCCCCGCGATGAGGCGCACGCCGATCTTCGCGCTGTCGCGTTCGTGCGCCTCGAAGCCGTAGAGCGCGTTTTCGTTGTGCGCGGCGCAGTCGGCATTGAGCGCGTTCAGAAACTTGCCCTCCCGATACCGGTAGAAGACGATCCGGCCCGTCACCGGCGCGTTCTGCACATGCACGTCGAAGACCGAGAGGAACATGGAAATCCGCTTGCACGGGCCGTCAATGAACTCCGACTCGGTCGTCTCATCAATGACATCCACCTTGCCGTGCCCCGGTGATACCACCAAGCCATCGCCGACCGGCACGCGGGGGGAGGGATCGCGGAAGAAGTAGAGCGTGAAGACGACGAAGACGACCCAGCCCAGCACTAGCAAAGTGGCCGCCGAGACAACGAGCGAGCCGAACACCACCGCCAGCACGCCCGCCAGCACCAGCAGGACCAGCAGGACGAGAGTCCAGAAGATGAGGCTGAAAGCGGCCTTGCGAGCCTTGCCAGAATGTTTCATGTCGGGGACAGGATAGACCGCCGGAACAGGGGTTCAAAGCGCAAATTTCAACCCGCCCAGATGAGCGTCGTCTCGTCCCATCGTCGGCTCCCGCGGAGCAGTGGGGAATCCACAGCGCAGCAGTTCGCACTTTGCCGTGGGTCACGCCAAGAACCGGCTAAAGCCGGGACTCCGAACGGCCTTGGGCAGCGGTTTGAGGGGTTCGGAGTCCCGCCTCTAGGCGGTCGGGATCAAAATGAGACCACCCCGAACTTTTTACGCGCGTTGCGACCATGAACCTCAAGATGCGCAAGTTGTTGGAAATCAACGAAGGCATTTTGAGGTTCATGGGCAGAACCGCTGTCCGCAGCGCGTCGGCGATGGCAACGCCGAGGCTGACCCATACCGCGCCTACAGAGAAGACCGGCTCGCCCCGCAGTAGGTGAGGTAGTCAGGGCCGCGCCTCGTGGTTTTGGACGCGGCCGGACGTCATTGGGTTGTTTGGCGTGTCGCGATGGGGACGTAACCCACCTCCAGGCCCTTGGGCGGCGTCACGAGCAGGGCCGGATCAAGTGCCACCAGCGTCCCACGGCTGGGAGGTGCCATGTAGTCACGGTCCAGCGGCCAGTTCGCGTGGATCTTCTCCACAAAGGCCTGCAAAGCCGCCTTTTTCTCTTCGCTCCAAACATACTGCTGGAAGGACGGCTGATCCACGAACCGGTACCATGAGTAAGTCACCAAGGAACCGTCGGCGAGCTTGGCCGTAAAGGGTCCGCGTTTCGGGCCGGGCTGGCTCCAGGCACCTATGGTTGGTGAGGTGTAGGGATCACCGCGCCCGGCCAGTTTGAACTCCTGCGCCAGCAACTGTGTCTCCGCCGGCACGTCCGCCGCTGCCATCGCGACGCGTTCCTCCCCGACGTGTTTGTAATACTGCGGGAATAAACCTTGGGAACTGACAGTGCTGTTGAACCACTCCAGGCCCCACACGTTGTCCTCAAACACTTTGGTGTCAAAGACACGCTCAACCCCGGTCATTTTCTTGCCGGCCTGATCGAAGCGCGTGGTCTTCGTCGTCAACTTGGACTTCCAGGCACCCTTCTCATCGAATCTTCCGAGGCAGGCCGGGCCGCCGCTCCGCCAAGCCTTGAAGGCATCGTAGAGGGCCGCCTTTGAGTAATAGGTCACGTCTTGCACCAAGAAGGCTTTTCCCTGACTGTCCACCGGAAATTGCAACTTGGGTATCTTGGAATAGACGACCCCTTGCGCGTCTTGACTGTCGAAACGAGGCACGGTGTTGATCTCCATGGCACCGCCGCCCATGGTGCCGGGGCGGGCGTCCAGTCCGCGTCCATAGATGAAGGGATACTT
Organism: uncultured Verrucomicrobiota bacterium; assembly: GCA_903847485.1. Taxonomy (GTDB): domain Bacteria; phylum Verrucomicrobiota; class Verrucomicrobiia; order Limisphaerales; family JAJXZI01; genus CAINDV01. The sequence continues at coordinate 1,429 of CAINDV010000114.1, read as the reverse complement.
GAAGAGCTTGCCAATCTTGCTCCAGGTTTCTGGAATGTAATAGGCGATCGGCCCCTTGAAGTTGGCCGCGCTCAGGAAACAGGTCCAACTCTGGTCGCCCGTTGGCGGGTCGCCGGTGGTGGGGTCCGTGAAGGGCAAAGCCATCCAAGTGTAACCCAGGAACTGGCCGTTGGGATGGCCCTCGAACGGCAGCGCATCCGGAGGAATCAGCAGCCGGTTGCTTAGTTGGGCGATGCCCAGGCGATTGTCCGGCAGGGCTTCGTCGTTATAGAAGAAGGACCACCCCGGCGAGCCGACTTCGTAGTCATAACACTGCGGCGTGGCGTTCATGCTGAACTTCGGCGGGCCATAGCGGAAGTGGGTGCGTGCCCAGTAGCCCAGGCCGCCTTCCACGGTTTGGAAGACGCCATCCCAGGTAGGCCCCCGTTCCTTCCATCGCCGGGCCAGCGTGCCCTCGGGAGCGAGCGGCTTATCCTTGTTATCGGAGTTGTCGGGAGAGATCCAAGAGCCAGCCAGGCCAATCTGAAAGTTAGCGATAGGTTGGTCAATCAGCGGCCAGACGGCGGAGTAAAAACCCATCCCCGCACTATACTCGGACTGGGCGGACGGGCGGGTCGCGCTAAAGCCAATGTAGCCGTGCAGCCCGCTGGAATGGGACGTGACCTTGCCAGCTTCGGCCTTGGGCGCGCCGCCCGTTTCCTGTCCGACACAGTTATAGGACAGGAGCGCAAGACCAAGCCCGGCGGTGGCCGGAGCGAGTGCCCAGTCGGTGATGAAGGATGATAAGGATGTTAGTTGTGTTTTCATAAGTGTTAGTTGGTTATTGTTAAGAGTGTAAATGCGTTGTTATCGGAGAGAGCGCCGCTCGGAATTCTGCCCGGGCCGGTTCCTCGGGAAAGCGGCCACCCGCGCCGTTGTCGGAGAAGAAGATCACGAGCGCGTTCTCCCGCCGACCCGGCTGGTCCACCACAGCAAGGATACGGCCGAGCGCGCCGACCACGGCGTCCACCGCAGCGGTGCCGGTGGCCCGTAACATGGAATGGTTTTTATATTGGGCGAGATACTCATCTGGCGCACACGAAGGAGAGTGCGGCGCGTTGAACGACACTTCAAGAAAAAACTGCCGCGTCACAACGCGTTTTCCCAGCAGTCGAATAGCCTCGTCGGCGAAGAGAAACGTGGAGTAACCCGGTTCCTCGACGGCCGGGGCGTTGCGTTGCCAGTCCAACGCCCCGTTCCGCCCGGGATGTTTGCAGGAGTCCACCTCGGGGCCATGAAGCCACAAAAATGGTCAACCCCGCTTAACCCCGGCGGGCCATTGCCGTTTTGTTAAGAGCGTGTATGAAAAGTCGTCCCGCGGTAGGGCGAGGCTCCTGCCGAGCCTTGCGGAACCATCGCGTGGCTGCTGCCGTCAAGGCTCGGCAGGAGC
>CAINDV010000113.1 GCA_903847485.1 uncultured Verrucomicrobiota bacterium | reverse complement strand
GCCCCGCTGCGCCGCTCTCCGCCGCGCCTTCACCCTCATCGAACTCCTGGTGGTCATCGCCATCATCGCCATTCTGGCCGGACTCCTGCTGCCGGCCATGGCCAAAGCCAAGGCGAAAGCCAAGACCACCGCCTGCCTCAGCAACCTGCACCAGATTGGCCTCGCCACCGTGATGTACCTCCACGACTACCAGAAGTACCCAGGCTGCCTCTTCATCAACCAAGGGATCTACATCTGGCCGAATCGCCTCTTCATTAACATGGGAGGAAACCGGAATGCTTTCTGGTGCCCGGCGTCGGATCCAACCAGCCGTTGGGACACCAATTTCAATAAAACCCTCGGCGCGGGGACCGACCGCTTCGCCGTCACCCCCAGTTCGCGCTTCTCCTACGGCTATAACGACTGGGGCGCTTACGGCGCCTTCACCATGTTTGGCCTGGGTGGCGACGTGGACAATGCCGCTTGGGAAATCCGAGATACACGGGTCAAACGGCCGTCGGACATGATCATGCTGGCGGACAGCAAGGTGGACGCGAACTTCGACGGGAATATTGATCCCACCAACCCGAGTGAGTGGCCGTCCAGCCGGCACGCTCGCCGGACCGTGCTGATGTTCTGCGATGGCCATTCCGAGCGCGCCTGGCGCAAGGACGTGGTGAACCCCGCGAACGAAATGTGGAATCGCCGCTGGAACAACGATAACCACTGGGATGGTCCGACCGCCTGGGGCTACAACGCAGCCCAAGCCAATGAGCTAGACAAACAGTAACCAGAGCTTCCTTCCCAACCCTGTCAGAGCCAAGATAACGAAGCGCAAACCCATGGGCCATCAGCACCTTTCCCTGAACCGGTTAGTGGCACAGAGCTGCCAGCCTGTTCGGATCGAACCGGCTGGCAGCTCTGTGCCACTACGCTGCCACGCCGCAGTTCCGGGCTTAGACGCCCGCAGCGGCACTTCCAGGACCATCCTGGCCCGACCCGGCCAACGAGGTTCCTGCCACTCTGGTTCGCGCTTCCGCGCGCACCCGAACCTACGGTCAACAAAACAAAAACACCTACATGGTAATAACACAAACAGTAAAAGAACTATGAAGAATATAACTAACATCAGGCCCTCCGCGGGCCAGTCATGTTTGCCTGAAGCAAACAGTTTGGAGCATTCCTAAACCCACGGTGAACAGAACAAAAAAACATGCATGGTAATAACACGAACAGTTAAAACACAGACAGTAATAACACTATGAAAAGTATCACTAACATCAGGCCCTCTGCGGGCCAGTCATGTTTGCCCCAGGGCAAACCGTCCAAGTCGTTCCCGTCGCCTCACCCCCGGCGCGCGCTCACCGCGAAAGCCTGGGGCGTTCTATCCTTCCTGTGGCTCTGCGCTGGGCTGAGCACTGCATTCGCTGCTGACTTCTGCGTCAACCCCGGCTTTGAAGTTGGGGATGACCCTGCTGCGCCGCCCTGGAGTTATTGGGGCAGCACCCCAGGTGTCGGGGTGAACGGTGCCCAACCGAATCCCCTCGTGGACGCAAACAATCCGAGTCCCAGAGTCTGGGGAAACTTTGGCAACCCCACCTACGTGAACGTCGCCGCGCAGAACAACATGAGCGGCGTGTGGCTGGTTCCTGGTGCCACTTATCATGTTCACGCGCAATACTATGTGCCGTCAAGTGAAGTGCAGTCTGGTGTCACAGCCAGGGCGGGCATCTACCTCTCGATGATGGCAAATCCGCCGGGCCAGTATCGGGTTCTCGATCCTAGATACCCGAACAACCCGTCCAATCCAGTGTCACCGAACATAACCAATCTGGACCAGTGGGTCACCATAGACTTTAACTGGGTGAACCCGGGCGCGGTGATTGAGCAAGTAAACTACGGCTCATTCCGCCTGTATGGCGGAGATGGAACTAATCTGTCCACAGCCACATTCCCGAACCCCGGCGGCTACTTCGACAACTGTCAAATCAGCTCATCTGTGTATCGCAACGACCTTCATGGTGTCGTTAAGGACAATTCCGGGAACCCCGTTGAAGGAGCAACCATTGTTGTTAGCAGCAGTTACCTGGCAAACATGGAGACTAACACGACGCTCGCCGACGGCAGTTACACGTTCTCCAGTTGGGCTCCCTACGGCTACACCTTTAGTGTGAATGCCACCTATGGTGCCTACGGTAGTGACGGCCCCAAATCCCTGGTCGTCAGCAGCACGGCAGGGACTTTCCCGCTCATCACAATGACTGCGCCGAGTATCACCGTATCCGGCACGGTGAAGCAGACCGATGGCACGCCGGTCGAAGCATCGGTCAGAGTTACCGCTGGCACCTACACTGTGGGCCCAGTTGTGGCCACAGGCGGCAATTTCAGTTTTTCCCCTTTGCCCTTCGTCCCCAGCTATACCATCAGTGCGACCAAGGTTGGGTTTGCACCGAATCCGGCTTCAGTGACCATCACGGATCCTTCCCAGCCGGTGCATATCATCATGAATCCCGACCCCAGCTTCAACACGAACCTTTTGTTCAGTCTGGATGCCGGCACCCTCGCCACTGGAAATATTACGGCTCCGATTGTCAACACCGGCGCCGCCGGCGGCTACTGGACGCCTGAAGGTGGCACCCCGGTGGTGGGAATGGTCGGAGGGTTGCCGGCGGTGACCTTCACCTCCAACCCTCGCTTGTTGCTGACTTCGGATGGCGTCACCCAGCAGAATGCCCCGATGTCGCTGATCAACCTGAGCCCTGACACCGTGAAGTACACGGTGTCCGCGTGGATTTATCGTCAGGCCAGCGGCGGGGGCGAGTCCTACCTCTCGTGGTCGCCGTATCAACACGGCACCTGCTTCCAGTACATCGGCGGCAACGGCACCGCCGTGGATAACTGGACGGCGGGCGGATACATCAACTACAACCCGGCGCCAAACCGCGACGAGTGGCACTTCGTCGTCGTGACTTACGACGGCACCAGCGCCAAGGCGTATGTGGACGGCGCGCAGCAGGGCAGCCAAAACACTGCGTTCGCTTGTGACAATATTGCCGCCAACTACCCCGTGCGAATTGGCTGCGGCCAGCAGGCCACCGACTTCAGCACCTACGATACGGTCAATCCCATCCGCCAGTTCGGCGGTTCGATCACGAAGCTTGCTGTGTACGATGTCGCCCAGACACCCACCGAGATCGCGACGACCTGGACGAACAATTCCCAGCCTATCATCGCTTCGGCTACGGCGGGTGGAACGATCTCTCCCGTTGGCACCATGCGTGTGCCCACCGGCAGTGCCAAGACTTTCACGATCACACCTGCCCCTGGCTATTTCATCCAAAACGTGCTGGTGGACGGCAGCTCCGTGGGTACCCCGAACACTTACACGTTTCCGAGTGTTGTGTCGCCCCGGACCATCGCTGTCACCTTCCAGGCGTTGCCGGCGCAACTGGTTTCCGGCAATGTGGGCACGGGTTCCGCTGGGATCCCCGGTGCCACGGTTTACTTCTCGTCATCACCTAACGCCTCGGTCAATCCGCTCTTTACGACCACGACCCTGACCTCTCCCGCCGGCGATTACAGCTTCAACCTGCCCGCCGGAACCTGGTATGCCTGCGCGTCTGCCACCGGCTACGCTCCGTCGGCGGATATTACGTTCACGGTCACAGGATCGCCGGTCCCTGGCCGGAACATCACCTTGGCGGCCAACGGCAGAAATATCCCGGCCCAGAACAACCTCCTCTTCGCCGCCCTGTCCGCCAACTGTGCGGGCACCACTCCTTGGCCCGCGTTCATGCCGAAGGGCCGTTCGCTCTCGCCGATGGGAACGCCGACCGTTAGCACCATCGGGACCGCGCAGTGGGAGAACAACAAGGCCGATGGTGACGGCTTCACCTTCACCAACGTGGGCTGGACCCCTGTCAAGGGCACTCTGACCTTCAATGGTGGCACCATTGTGGTGGCGGCCACACCGACCACCGGTTTGGCCCCCAACGCTTACCAACAGATGGTCAGTGTGTTGGTCAACCAGTTCTCGATTGGCGTGCAGAGGGACACCGGGCAACTGCGTGTCTGGCGCGGCGGGACTCAGTTCAACGGCCCCGACATTCCCTCTGGCCAAAGCACGGTCTTCAGCGTTGTCGTCCAGCCTACCGGGCAATTCACGGTTTACGCCAACAGCGTTCAGGTCATGAATGAGACAAGCACCTTCAATTTCACGACCCTGACTCCAATCGACTGGTATATGACCGACGTGAACGTCGGCAAGGGCTGGAACGGGGACGGTTGGTCCTCGTTCAACGGCGACATCGGCGACGTCTTTGTTTACAAGACGGCACTGTCGGATGCCGACCGCAAGGCACTCGAAGTTGATCTCGGAACGCGGTTCAGCATTCCGATCCCCAACATCCCCTTCAGTGGCAAGGTTACGCTGCAAGACGGCGTGACACCGGTTGGCGGAGCGTTGGTCACTGCCATTGGGCTTCTGAGCACCCAAACGGGCACCAGTGCCGCTGACGGCACTTACTCGCTCGATGTCGTGCAGGGCGATACCTACGCTGTTGATGTGACCAAAGACAGCTACGTGCAGGTCAATGCCGGCTTCAGTGGCCTGGTGTCTGCCCCGACGGTCTATAACTTCCAGATGAAACTTATCAACGCCGTCACTGGCACTGTCAAGACCGGAGCGGGCGTTCCGATCTACAATGCCGTCGTCCAGGTTGGCATTGGCGGCCCCGCCGCGGTTAGTGGCCTAGACGGCAAGTATACAGTCATGGGCATCACCCCAAGTGCCGGCGTGGACTTCTACGCTGACGCGCTCGGCTATGGTGCCTACACCGAAACCATTGACACCAGCGCCGCTGCCAGCGGCGCGATAACGAAGGACGTGGTACTGGCTGCCCAGGCAGAGACTGACTACAGCTACATTCAGAATGGCGGCTTCGAGAGCGGCACTCTTGCTCCGTGGGTCGGTGACAACAACGCGACCGTGGAGACGGGTGTGACCACGGCGGACAAGGCCTCCGGCAACTATGCCGGATACTGGAAGTCGAAGACCGGCATTGAATACTACCAAGGCTATATCAGGCAGCTTGTCCCCGTAGTCGCGGGAAGCACCTACAACATCTACTGGAAGCTCAAGACCCCTAACAGCGGCAATGAAGGCCAGTCCGGTTTTGACTTCATGGGTCTCAACAATGATGGCATCCTCGAAAGCTTCGTATGGTGGGGCTATGATGGCTTGGGCAATAATTGGATGTATACTCCGATTCCAGGCGTGTGGGAGCAGACTCTTAACTACCGCAACTGGAACAACTCCGAAAAGCTTATGGCCGTGCGGGTGACTCCTCCTGACGGCATTCTGGCCATCCAAGTCATCGTTGGCCTTGGCACGACCACGGCTGGCGACATTCTCTACGTTGACGACGTCGTGGTGGACCGCGTGGGGCCGGTAGCGCCAGCTCTGTCACCCGAAATCACATTGCCGGGTGGCGTGCCAACATTCACGTTCCCGACTATGGCGGGGCACAGATACCAGATCGTTTACAAGGACGCCCTGACGGCTCCTTCCTGGACGGCTCTGGGTGTTTGGACGGCGGCCGACGGTTCGCCGATGACGCTCACCGATCCAAGCGCCCCACTGCCGACGGTACGGTTCTACCGGCTCGAAATCCAATAACCGGATTCTTCGTCCATTAAGGACCTAAGTTCAAAGGCCGGGGGAGTAATCCCCCGGCCTTTTTGCCCAAACCCCACCGGAGATTCAGAACTCTTGACCCGATGAAACCGAGTGAGTCTGCTGAATCCCCCTCACCTAGCCTGGCTGGCACCCTCTTTCCATCCGGTGGCGCGCTGCCGTTAGTTATGGCTAAGCCGTATCCATAGGGTCGGGAGCTTTGGCGAGAGTGCCACCCAGCGCGTAGGACAGGGATACAGTTTGGCGCGCTTGTGTCAGCACCCGGAAGGAGCGTCCCAGATGGTTGGGATGGACCAAGGTGCGAAGCTGTCGCGCCTGTTCCTCGCTCCAGCCACCAAAAGCCTTGGGCACCGGCAGTATCTCCGCGGCGATACTCATGAGAAAATGTTCCTGCGAAACCAGTCCGACTGTTCCTAGCCCGACTAACTCCCCAGCCGCTTGCAACGCGGCGAAGTTGACGTGTGCCGTCAGATCCTGCCCCCCCGGCTGCGCGAGTAAGTCCTGGCTCACCCGGTGCCCGCCGTAGGCGCGCAAGGTTCCCCGAGTGCGCTCCGTGCGGAGGAGTTCGCCGGCCGTCAGTCCGTAGTCGAAAGCCATCAGCCAGCCGTGCTTCAGCGAGGCCGCTGCCGTGCGCCACCAAGTCAGCGCCTCGGGGTTATACTCGAAGGTGAAGCCATTGGGCAAAACGGCGGCCAGCGCTGAAAAATCCCCGCCGCCCAGCGCCGGCGACAAACTTTGCAGCGCGGCCTCTTGCAGGTTGGAAGTTAGCGGCAGCCGCGCCCAGGCCAACACTCCGCCTTCCACGGCTACCGCCCATTCAAACCACTGCCGCTGCCGCGCATCCCAGCCGAGCCGATGCACCGGGAAAGCGTCGAGCAGTTCATTGGAGAAGATCACGCCGGTCACTGAGTTGGCGGACGGTTTGTCCAGATGGCTGCGCCAGCTTACCTTCGCCGCGAAAGGTTGTAGTCGCTGGCGTTGTAACTCGTGCCGGCGCGGTGATGGCTCAATCAGGCAATAGTCTAGGTTGCGGAAGAGTTCCGGCCGCTGGCGCTCCAGCCAGCCTAGTATGTCCGCCGCCAAGGTGCCATCATGCGCCCCGGCTTCGACGATTTGCACCGGCCCGGCGTCGCGCGCCAGCGCTTCCAGCCAGCCGGCGAAACGAAACGCCAGTAACTCGCCAAAGAGCGGGCCGACACTGACACTGGTGAAGAAGTCGCCCGCGCGGCCAATTTGCACCGCCCCACGTTCGTAGTAACCAAGCTCCGGGTGATAGAGCGCCAGTTCCATGAAGCGCCGGAACGACATCGGTCCTAGGCGGGCGATCTCGTCGCGAAGGAGAGTATCGAGTAAGTTCATAGCTTGCGGTGGCAGCGGGCTTTCCCCACATTGACCGCACCCGATTATGACTCGCACTCCTCGGTTCTGCAACTCACGGCGCAAGCCGTTGTAACTATGCGCCAGCGCCTGGACCAGGCTCTCGTTGAACGCGGACTTAGCACCAGCCGCGAGCAGGCGCAGCGCGCCGTCATGGCGGGCCGCGTCACGATCAACGGCCAGCCGGCGCGCAAATCCAGCGACGCCGTCCGCCCGGAATCCACGCTGGCGGTGACGGAGCCGGAGCGCTTTGTAAGTCGCGGCGGCTGGAAATTGGAGCACGCGCTGCAACACTTCGCGGCGGAAGTGCGCGGCGCGACGGCGGTGGATTTGGGCGCTTCCACCGGCGGCTTCACCGACTGTCTGCTTCAGCACGGCGCGGCGAAAGTCTATGCCGTGGACGTCGGCACCGGGCAACTGGCTTGGAAACTTCGCCAGGATCCGCGCGTAGTAGTCATGGAAAAAACCAATGCCCGCGACCTGACGCCCGACCGGATGCCGCCGCCGTTCGCGCCGGTGGACTGGGTGGTGATAGATTGCTCCTTCATTTCGCTGCGAAAAATTTTGCCGGCGGCAGTTGCGTTGCTGCGGTCTTCGGGTAGTATCCTCGCCTTGGTGAAACCACAGTTTGAAGCAGGTAAAGCCGAGGCCGACCGCGGTGCCGGCGTTATCAGCGATCCGGCGATTCACGCCCGGGTGCTGGATGAAGTGCGTGCCTTCGTGGCCGCCGAGCCGCGGCTGCGCTGGCTGGGTGTCACCGAATCGCCCCTGCTCGGCCCGGCCGGCAATAAAGAATTTTTGATCGCCCTTGAAAGCAGCGTCTAACCAACTCTTGCGGGTCGGCCTCACCGGCAACGTGGACAAGCCTGAGTTCGCTTCGGTGTTACGCCAGGCCGTCGGGCTGCTGCAAAGCGCGGGCCGCACTGTCCTAGCGGACGCCGCCACCGTCAGTGCCGCCCGGCTCGAATTACCCGCCCGGCGAGACGTGGCGGCGCTGGCGCGGGCGGTGGACCTACTGCTGGTCTTCGGCGGCGACGGCACCATGTTAGGCGCGGCTCGAGCGGTCGCGGGCCTGGCCACGCCGCTGTTGGGCGTGAACCTCGGCGGGCTGGGTTTCCTCACGGGTGCCACCACGGCCGGACTAGCCAGTCAGTTAGAGCAAGTCTGGCGCGGGGAATTTGCGCTGGATGAGCGTCCATTGATCGAGGCTTCCCTAACTCGCGGACGGCGCACCTTGCGCCTGCCGGCGTTGAATGACTTTGTTGTTTCCCGCGGTCACGCGGCGCGGCTGATCGAACTGGAAGTAGCGGTGGACGGCGAACCGCTCACTCACTATCGCTGCGATGGCTTGATCGTGTGCTCGCCGACTGGCTCGACGGCCTATTCGCTGGCCGCCGGCGGGGCGTTGATCTGTCCGACGGCGGAGGTTTTCTCCGTCACGCCCATTTGTCCACACACACTCTCCAACCGCTCGGTCATCGTGGGGTTGAACTCTACCATCAGCGTGAAGGTGGTCACGCCCAGCCCGCAAACCATCCTAAGTGCCGACGGACAGGTTATGCACGATCTCGGTGAAAGCGACCTTGTCCACATCCGCCGCAGCCGCCGGACGATCCGCCTGATGCACTTAGCGGGCACGTCCTTCTTTGAAACCCTGCGGCATAAGCTCCACTGGCGCGGTGCCAGCGTCTAAGCCGGATTCCGAAATCCAAATGACGAATGACGAAAGAATGACAAAGCCCGAAATCCGAAATCCGCTAAGTTCGCTTTTGAACTCGGCGCGCAGCTTGGCCAACAACCGCCCCGGCGCTGGCGGCGATTCGTCATTTGGGTTTCGTCATTCATTCGTCACTCGTCATTCGTCATTTTGGCTTAAGCCAATACCTCTCCATGATTCGCCTTAAAGACATCGCCCAGCATGTCGGCGTCTCGGTCATGACGGTGTCCAAGGCACTGCGCGACGCGCCAGACATCGGCCCCGGCACTAAGACCCGCATCAAACTCGCGGCGCAACAGATGGGTTATGTGGTGAACGCCACCGCGCAAGGCTTGCGCAACCGCCACAGCCGTCTCCTGGGCCTGATCATCCCTAACATCGCCAATCCTATCTTTGCCCGCATGATCATGGCCATCGAGGATCGCGCCCACGAGGCGAGTTATGAGATACTCCTGTCCCAGAGCCAGAACATAGTCGAGCGCGAGGATGCCTGCCTCCGCCAGTTCCTCTCCCGGCGCGTGGATGGACTGTTCGTGATGCCCGTCCATCGGCCCGGCCCCGAGGCACGCGCCTATCAAGAACTCCTCGCCCGCGGCACGCCGACCGTCATTCTCGGCCCGGTGGCACCCTTTTGCAGCCAGTTCATCAACGTCCAGGGCGAGGAGTCCGAAGGTAGTTATCTTATTACCCAGCATCTCCTGGAGTTAGGTCACCGCCGCATTACTTTCCTCTGCGGTCCGTCGCTGGCACCCTGGGCCACGGCCCGCTTGGACGGCTATTCCCGCGCCCTCCGCCAGGCACACATAGAGGTGGACGATCAACTTATCTTTCCCGCCGGCGCGACCATCGAAGATGGTGCCAACGCTGGCCGACAATGGCTTAGTGAAGCTACCGGTGCTACGGCGATCCAAGCCGTCAATGACATGGTCGCCATTGGTTGCGGCGAAGTCCTGCTAAGTCAGGGACTTTCCATCCCGCAGGCTGTCTCGCTTACCGGCTACGGTAACATTCTGGCCGCCGAACACTTCCGGGTTCCCCTAACTACCGTCCGGCAGCCCAAACATAGCCTCGGCGAAACCGCAGTATCCGTCATGCTCCAGCTTATCGGCGGAGCTAAACCCCGCCCGCCGCGCCTCCCCGCTGTCCTGGCCATCCGCGCCAGCACTGCGCCGCCGGTGCCCGCTGAAGGCCCCTTTCCGGTCCCAATAACAAATAACTAATAAAATTAAACTATGACAAATGTATCCCTCCCTGAAGTCTCCCGTCGTGAGTTCCTGAACTGTAGCGCCGTCGGCGTTGCCGGCCTCGCCCTGGGCCTGGCCGGCCCGGCGCAGGCTGCCGCCGCCGACAAGAAGATCCCCGTCGGCCTCCAGCTCTACTCCGTACGCGAGCAGTGTAAGACGGATCTGCCCGGAGTGATCGCCGCCGTGGGTAAGATCGGTTACAAGGGCGTCGAGTTTGCCGGTTACTACGACCGCACCGCCAAAGACCTCCGCAAGCTTCTCGACGACAATGGCTTGGTCGCCTGCGGCACCCATACGCCCTATGAGTCCGTGCTGGGCGATCAACTCAAGGCCACTATTGAGTTCAACCGCACGATCGGTAACTCCTTCCTGATCGTTCCCTGGATGCAGAACAAGACCAAGCAAGAGTGGCTCGACAAAGCGAAACTCTTCAACGAGATCGCGGCGCAGTTAAAGAGCCAGGGCATGTGGGTCGGCTATCACGCTCACGCCCATGACTTCGATAAGTTCGACGGCGAGCCAGCCTGGGACATCTTCTTCGGCAACACCAACGCTGATGTCGTCATGCAACTGGACACCAGTAACTGTCGCGAAGGCGGCGCTGATCCCGTGGCCGTGTTGAAGAAATATCCCGGCCGCGCCCGGACCATTCACCTCAAGGCCAACGGCGGCGGACCCGACGCCGTCATCGGCGAGGACAAGGTCGCGTGGGCGGAGGTCTTTGCCTGGTGCGAGAGCCGGGGCGGCACCAGTTGGTATATCGTCGAACACGAATCCGGCAAAGATCCTATGGACGCCGTCCGGCGCAGTTACGCGGCGCTGAAGAAGCTTGGCAAGGTCTAACTCATAAGTCTCGCCCACGCCGTCACGGCATTTTCATATGCATCGGGAGTGGGCCCTAACCACAGGGCTCGCACTTTTTGCTAGACCCATCCCGTGTTTTCGAGTGAAATGGGCTGGGATGAAACCACTATCTGTTGCCTGCCCAGCCTTTACCGCTGACCCG
>CAINDV010000112.1 GCA_903847485.1 uncultured Verrucomicrobiota bacterium | reverse complement strand
GCCGGCCGCAGGGAGCCTCCGCAGACTCGCCGCGCCGCTGGGTATGACCACGTCGGATGAGGCGGTGGGGAGCACGTTGTTGGACCAGTTGGCGGCCTGGTTCCAGGCCACGCCATCGCCCGCGCCGGTCCACAGCACGGTGGCCGCGCTGGCGGCGTGGGTCAGCGCCAGCAGCGCGAGGGCCGCCAGCCGGCCGGCGCGCCGGTTTCCAACCGGCTTTGCGGTCGCGTCCGGGCTGTCCGCAGCTTGGAGCGCGGACATTCCTGTCCGCTCGGCACCGCCCACCGTCCCCCAAGCGGACAAGAATGTCCGCGCTCCGGCGCGGGCGTCCGCCAACGGCCCGGCGTGTCGGTTCCTCCGTAGCGGCGAACTGGTGTTCGCCGCCAATTTCGGGGCGGCCGGGGAAAATCTGGCGGCGGTCGCCAGGCCGCCGCTACGCCGCCAGGGTGCGGCCAGCGGCGCTGGGTTATTCAGATGGTGGTCAGAGGCGGAACGGTAGTCGTTTGTACTCATGTTCAAAGTGTGCTGAAGGTGGTGGTGGAATTCAAGGAATTGGTTTAACTGGGTTTGACCCGGTTAGACCGGCTGGCGCACCCGTTCCAACTCGCGCGCCGTCGGCCCGCCGCCCGGAGCGCGGGCGGGCAATCCCAAGGGGATGGTGTCCGCCAGCCCAAGGTTGCGAGGCACGAGCTACCCTGGCTGAACGCGGTCCAAGCTTCCCCCAACCCCAACGAGGTTGTGGCCGGCCGGGCCACGCGGCAGCCGCAACCCCGTTGGGGTTGGCGCGCATGGCCGCGGCTGACCCAAGGTAGCTCGTGCCTCGCAACCCTGGGCTGTGGGACGCAATCCCCTTGGGATTGGCCAAGCGTGGCCGGGACAGCTTGTTCTAGCGCCGGCGGGCAGCCGTCCCGTAGCGGCGAATTGGTGTTCGCCGCCAACATCAGGTCTTCGGTTGCGTCCGCCGGGGTGCGCGCCGTGTCCGCGCAGTTCGCCGGGCAGCGAAGCGACCGTGGCGGGGAAATAAACATCCACCGCCAGATCCACGTCTCTGGGGCCGTCCGGGACGGCGGCGTTGGGATTGCCGGCAAGGCGCAGCGATTCCACCGATTGGGACTCCGTGTGACCCCAGAAATTATCAGCCGCAATCGGGTCGTCGGTGCGGTCAAACCGCCACATCCAGTATTACGAACGTCGTTAACAGATTGCTTAAAAGGTTAGATGGGTTAGATGGTTGAATGGGGCCAAACGACCTTCTAACCATTTAACCCATTTAATTTGAGCCTCTTTCAAAACTGTAGGAGCCGACGTAAGGAGGCTTGGAAATCGCCATAAACCAAGCCTCCTTACGTCGGATCCTACAGGGTTTTGAAAGAGCCTCACTTTTCAACCATTTAACCAAGCGGTTAATGACGTTCGTAATAACGCACCACCGGGGCGTTGGCGGCCTTGCTGTTGGCTTGGCGCGCGGGTTCCGCCTTGGCCAGGCTCGACGCGGCGGCGGCCGGGCAGTTCCAGATCGCCGCCGGGCGAGGTTCGTTGGACAGGACCAGCGCCGCCCAATCCGCACGCGGGTCGCTGGGTGGCCAGATGGCCCAGGGTTTGCAGCCGCCGGGTAGGGAGGATTTGGGGTCGCGGCGGTCGGGAAAGCGCCGTTCGTGGTCGTCAAGGTAGATGCGCCACGCCACCGATTGCTGACGCAACTGGGACAGGCAGGCGGCGCGTTGGGCCAGGCCCGGGCGCGAGTCAAGGCCGGCAGCAGCAGGGAGGCAAGGATGCCGATAAGGGCGATGACGACCAGCAATTCGATGAGCGTGAAAGCGGCGCATCGGGGATGAAGGGAGAGACAACGTGCTGCCGGCATCTCGTCGGCAGGGCCGCGTGCCCGATCTTCCAGCAAGATGCGGCAGCACGCTGCCGTTCAGGCGATGATTTCACATCTTACGGAGATCAATCGCCGGCCGGCACCAGGCGAATGACCTTGTTCGGGATGTTGAGCACCACGTAGAGGAAACCATCCGGCCCGCTCACGACATCGCGCACCCGACCGATGTTTTTGAGGAGGACCTCTTGCTTCACCACGCTGCGGCAATTGAGCGGCAGGCGGCGCTGTTCTGTTTGTAAAGCTTCGCCACGTCGCGGGCGGAGGCCAGGGCGGAGATCAGACATCCAGCAACGGCCAACAACCGGCAAAACCGACGGGCTTGATCACGATTTCATAGACATGGCGGAGGAGGATTCCGATTTCCAAGAGGGTAAAACCCTGAAATTCCCACGCTGCCAGAACGCTGGCAAAGGGTTCCCGGACGGGCGATCTTGGCGACGCTCTTGCCGCCGCCAAACCAGCCCCGTCCGGCAGCCCACCCAATTCGTCGTAAATGCAGCTCAGAACGCGCCGAAAGGCCCTCATTTTCCCCACGTCTATCAAGGGGAAAATGACTTTCCGCATTTTTTCCAAAAAAGTCCTTGCAACACCATATATTGTGGCTATCGTCGCCAGCACGCCCCACTAATGGGGTTTCCCTGCGAGGTTCAGCCCCAAGCCGGATCGTTGTTGGGAGTGTTTTTTGCGGACTGGAACGGCGTTTGGGCCGTTTCCACCCGAAGTCAGAATTTAACCTTAAATTTGCAGCACAGACCATGATAGACGCCCTCGAAGAAACTATGCCGGTACCGCGTCCCGCCAAGAGCCGCCGGACCGCCCCGAAAACTAGCCACCGCCCCAGCCAGGCCGCCGAGACCCCCCGAAAGGAATCGCTCTCGATTGAGCGCGTCTTCAGCGACGCGAAAGTGAAGCCCTTCGACCAGATCGAATGGGACCGCCGCACCGCCGAAATCACCGACGACGCCGGTAAGGTGATCTTCAAGCAGGAAAACGTGGAGGTGCCCAAGTCTTGGTCGGCCCTCGCCACCAAGGTCGTCGTCTCCAAGTATTTCTACGGTGAGCTGAACACGGCGGAGCGCGAAACTTCCGTGCGCCAGCTTATTCACCGCGTTTGCCGGAACATCGCCGATTGGGGTGTCAAGGACGGCTATTTCACCAAGGAAGACGGCGAGGTCTTTTGCGACGAACTCACCTGGCTGTGCCTGAATCAATACGGTGCCTTCAATTCGCCCGTCTGGTTCAACGTCGGCCTCTTCCACCAGTACCACATCGGCAAGGCCTCCGGCAAGGGCAACTGGTTCTACAACCCCGCCACCGGTCAAGCCGAGCGCGGCACCACCCAATACGAATATCCGCAGTGCAGCGCCTGCTTCATCCAGTCCGTGGATGACAACATGGAATCCATCATGCACCTTGCCGCCGCCGAGGCGATGCTTTTCAAGTTCGGCTCCGGCACCGGCACCGACCTTTCGCCCATCCGCTCCAGCAAGGAAAAACTCAGCGGCGGCGGACGCCCCAGCGGCCCGCTCTCCTTCCTCAAAGTCTATGACCAAGTCGCTAACGTCGTGAAATCCGGCGGCAAAACCCGCCGTGCCGCCAAGATGAATACCCTGCGCGACTGGCATGGCGACATCGAGGAGTTCATTGACGCCAAGCAACGCGAGGAGAAGAAAGCTTGGGCGCTCATCGAACAGGGCTACGATGGCTCCTACAATGGCGAAGCCTACGCCAGCGTGATGTACCAGAACGAGAACCTTTCCGTCCGCGCCAGCGATGAATTCATGCAGGCCGCCCTCACCGGCAAGGAATGGTGGACCCGCACCGTCACCACCTCCAAGGCGCTCGATAAAAAAGACGCCTCCATGCTCCTCTACAAGATCGCCGAGGGCACCTGGGTGTGCGGCGATCCGGGCATGCAGTACGACGGTGCCATTCAGAAATGGCACACCTGCAAGGGCACCGATGCTATTCACTCGACCAATCCGTGCAGCGAATACGTCTTCCTCAACAACACCGCCTGCAACCTCTCCTCGCTGAACCTCATGAAGTTCAAGCGCGAAGACGGCACCTTCGACGTCGCCCGCTTCAAGGCCGCCGTACGCCTTTTCATTACCGCCCAGGAAATCCTGGTGGACAACGCCAGCTACCCCACCAAGGACATCGCCGAGAATTCCCATATTTTTCGCACCCTCGGTCTTGGCTTCGCCAACCTCGGATCCCTCGTCATGAGCTACGGCTTGCCCTACGACTCCGATGGCGGTCGTGCCCTCGCCGGCGCCATCAGCGCCATCATGACCGGCCATGCCTACGAGCAATCCGCCGAGATGGCTACCTACATGGGCGCTTTCAAGGGCTACCGCGACGCCCGCTGCGCCGACGTGCCTAACCCGGTTGCCAAGGACAACGTCGAATCCATGCTCGGCGTTATCCGCCAGCACCGTGCGGCAGTCGAGGAAATCCACCCCAGCAAGGAATTCGACTACCTCAAGCAAGAGGCTCGGAAGACTTGGGATCGCACCCTCGCGGCCGGCGTGAAGAGTGGCTACCGCAACGCCCAGGTCACCGTCCTTGCTCCCACCGGCACCATCGCCTTCCTGATGGACTGCGACACCACCGGCGTCGAGCCGGATATCGCGCTGGTGAAATACAAACTCCTCGCCGGCGGCGGCATGTTGAAAATCGTCAATCGCACTGTGCCCGACGCCCTCGCCCGCCTCGGCTACCGACCAGCCGAAGTGAAGAAGATCATCGCCCACATCGAAAAGTGGGACACCCTCGAAGACATCACCGACAACGGCCAGACCGTCACCAGCGGTCTTCGCCCCGAGCACCTGCCCGTGTTCGACTGCGCCTTCAAGCCCCATCTTGGCCAGCGCAGCATCCATTACCTTGCCCACTTGAAGATGATGGGGGCGGCCCAACCGTTCATCAGCGGTGCCATTTCCAAGACGGTCAACATGCCCGCCAACTGCACCGTCGAGGAAATCCGCGAAACCTACGTTCAAGCTTGGAAGATGGGCCTCAAGTGCGTCGCCATTTACCGCGACGGCTCCAAGCGATCCCAACCGCTCAACACCAAGCGCACAACCGACGGTGCTAGTGCCGAAGTTGTCCATGACTCCTCGCTCAACACGCGGATCGCGGAACTTGAAGCCGAAGTCGCCAAGCTCAGCGTCGAAGCCGGTAAACCGCTCCGTCGCCGTCTGCCTGAAACGCGTTCCGCCGTCACCCACAAATTCGACATTGCCGGCCACGAAGGCTACCTCACCGTCGGCCTGTTCGAAGACCGCCAGCCCGGCGAACTTTTCATTACGATGGCCAAGGAAGGCTCCACCATTGGAGGTCTCATGGACGCCATCGGCACCCTGACCAGCATCGCGCTGCAATACGGCGTCCCGATGGAGGCGCTCGCTCGCAAGTTTTCGCACCAGCGCTTCGAGCCGAGCGGCTACACCAAGAATCCGGAGATCCGCCACGCCGCCTCCATTACTGACTACGTCTTTCGCTGGATGGCCATTCAATTCGTTCCTGGCTACCGGGAGGCTAATACACCCAACGGCAGCCAGCCCGAACTATCCATGCCCGACCTCGAAGAGGAACTAAGAAAAAAGATAAACCGCCCGGTGCGTGACTTAGCCATCACCGGCGGCGACACGGATTTCAGAGCAACCGCCGTCGCCCCCGGCAACGGCAACGGCCGCCCGGACACTGGCAAGCGCCATGTCTCCCAAGGCCCGACCGCCATGATCGTCAACCAGTTGGACGCGCCGACCTGCTCCAATTGCGGCCACATCACCGTGCGCAACGGTGCCTGCTTCAAGTGCCTCAACTGCGGCGAGAGCCTGGGCTGTTCCTAACCGTAAGGATCCAGTTGAAACCCAGGTGAACATAGATGGGGGAAGCGAAGAGGTAACTATCGGAGTTCGCTTAGCCGTATCCATGTAGAAGTTTCGGACTCGTCATTCTTTTGTCATCCATTCGTCATTCGTCATTCGACCCCGGACTCATCTTCCCCCATTTTCACATTGGTTTTCGCGGGAGATGAAACTGACGTAACTCATCCACTGGAGCAGCCTTGACGGGGGTTGCTCAGGCGTCGGCGGTTGGCTTTTCCTAGAGACAACACCGGGGCCGCCAGCTTCGGCAGCACTCCCAGCACTTCGGTCTGCACCGCCGAGTAGCCGTCGGCCAGCCGCCACAGCCCCAGCTTCGCCTCGCCCAGGCACACCAACCGCACGCCCTTGAGCCGCTCCACCGCGTCGTCCACTGTCAACCCCAGCGGGGCCACCCGTTGCTCCAGCGCCCGCGCCAGTTTCAGCGCCAGCAGGCTCACCAGCGCGTGCCCTCGCGTCCGGTTGGCCTTGCGCAGGAACACCGGCCGGATTTCCAGCAGCCCGGTCTTCAAGGTCCGAAAGTCCCGCTCTACGCGCGTCAAATCCAGGTAGCGGTCATGCACGCCTTGCGTGTCGGCCACCGCCACCGGCAGGTCGCTCACCACCACGTAGCAGCCGTCCAGTTGCGCCTCCTTTTCCCGCGCCGGGGCGTCCTCCGTCCCCACGACTTTCCGGCCCTCCAGCCGCACGCTCACCCAGCCGCCCAGACGGTACTTTTGCACTCGCACCTGCGCGCCGCGCAGCGAACTGGCCGGGTCGCACCGCGGTGCTTTGGCCACCGCGGCGTTGCGCGCCTCGATCCGGGCGCGCACCCGCGCCCACTGGTCGGCCCGCCGTGCCCGTTCTCGCGCCTGCGTCTGCGGCTTGCGCCGCAGCACGTAGCGTTGGTCGCCAACCGTGACTTCCGCCGGCTGGTCGTCGAACAAGTCCAGTGGCAACACGCCGGTGGCCAAAAGCTTGCGCACTTGCGGGTCGGTCAGCGCCGTCACATAGCGGATGTTGGCTTCGCCCACTGCCGCCTGGCCCAACGCCTTGATCATCCCCCGGTCGCCTACCACTGCGATTTCCTCCGTGCCAAAGCGCACTTTGAGTTGCTCGACCGCGTCTAGAAAGGTCGGCGGATCGCTTGTGTTCCCCGCGTAGAGTTGGATCGAGAGTGGTTCGCCCGCGCCGTCGGTCAACAAGCCGGCCACCATTTGCTTTTTGCCGCGCTTGCCGTCCCGATGGTAACCAAAGGCCGCCAGATCATTGTCCTCGCCCTCGAAATACACGCTGGTCACATCGTAAAGAGTATCCGGGTAGCCAAGACCGGCTAGCGGCGGAACCTCAAGCAGCTGGCAGACTTCCGGCATGACGACTCCCTCGACGACCCGCCAGCGCCGGAGCCTGGCGCAGCGCACACAACTCCTCCGGGCCTTGCGCCGCCGCGGTCTCTCCCAGCAGGCGTTCGCCGCCCAAGCCGGCCTCGGCCTTTCGACGCTCCAATTCTGGCTCCGTGCGGCCCGGACCGAGACTCCCGAGTTCGTGGAGCAGTCCAACCCGCTGCCCGCTTCGGCGGCAGCCCCGGCCTATCAGCTCCGTTGGCCCGATGGGCGGGTGTTGGAGCTGGGCCGCGGCTGGGTGGCACCGGAGCTGGCGCCGTTGCTCCAGGTGTTGGAGGGGCGATGTTCACGTTAATGGAGACAGTATTCGCTAAAGTACCTTCCGTCTTGCACCTTGATGTCGGGCTATCAATCAGCCCATCCACATGAAGGCATCAATCCTGCAACAAAACGAGATTTCCACATGTTCGTAGCTGCTTGATAGCCCGACATCAAGGTGCAAGACAGAAGGTACTTTGGCAAAGACTGTCTCCCTAAGTCCGGCCACGCGCATTTATCTGGCGACCGGGGCCACCGATTTGCGCAAAAGTTTCGAGGGGTTGAGCGACTTGGTGACGCAGCGCTGCCGGCAAGATCCGCTCAGCGGCCATCTCTTTCTCTTCGTCAATCACCGGCGCAACCGGCTGAAGTTACTCTATGGCAACGGCACGGGAGTGTGTGGCTGCGCCAAACGGTTGGGCCGTGGCGGTTTCGCCTGGCCCAAGTCGAGCGCGCCGGGTGCCTCTCAGATCCTGGCGTCCGAATTGCCCCTGCTCCTCAGTGGCATTGATCTGGACCGCACTCGGACGCGGCCGTGGTGGCGACCGGCGGCGGGAGCAGAAAAAAAGTGGCGGCGCGCGCGGGAAAGTGTTTGCAAGGAGGCATCACTCAGGTATAAGTGTCTGCGGCTAAGATGATTGTGATTGATTCACTTCCGCACCCGCCCGCGAGTTCGTCGAGGACTTGCAGACGGAAAACGTCCGCCTGCGCCGCCTGCTGGAACTCAAGGACGAGCAGATCAAGCTGCTGAGCTGGCACCTTATAGTGCCCCGGAAAACTGGACAGGTAGTTTAGAGTGTAAACAGCCTCTCCAAACTGTCGGAAAAAGCACCATGAAACTACCCCGTAAAAAGCATAGTGGAGCCTTCAACCTGAAGAGAGCAGTTGGAACCGCTTGCTAATGCGGTAACACTCTGTAAGCCTGTGGGATGCCCTTACAAATCGCTCCCATACCGGCTCCCCTTTCAGGTGAGACAT
>CAINDV010000111.1 GCA_903847485.1 uncultured Verrucomicrobiota bacterium | reverse complement strand
GTCAGACCGGAAGCGACCAGCAGGACGCAATGCAGTCGG
The DNA here is from genome assembly GCA_903847485.1 of uncultured Verrucomicrobiota bacterium. Lineage (GTDB taxonomy): Bacteria > Verrucomicrobiota > Verrucomicrobiia > Limisphaerales > JAJXZI01 > CAINDV01. Next base: position 6,815 of record CAINDV010000111.1, on the reverse strand, counting down.
TGATCGTAGCGGGCGTCCTGATGACGGTTGATCTCTTGTTGTAGCACAGCGCGGCTGTGCTCCGGTGCGGACAGTGTTAATGGGCGCATGCCTGACCTTACTTCCTCCAGCATACATCCGCAATTAATTATGTCGCTGTGTATAGCACCGAGGCCCGGCACCTTGGCCGGTTGACATTCCAGGAAAATCGCAAGTGAATGGTACGCCGACACCTACTACGCCACCAGCCGGCGTGAGAATCCCCAAGGACCAGAGACGGGGATATGTCGTGTGCGGCGCGGCGCTTCCTGGAATGTGATCCAATCCTTCCGGCTGCGCTGCGCCAACCGGGGAGCAATGGAACCGGCGAAAGCCACCCCCAACTTGGGCTTCCGATGCGCTCGTTCGCACGCGGCTGCTTCAAGTGGCTTCCCATCTGCGGAAGCGGATGAAATCCAGCCGCGCCAGATTGAGGCGGTCCTGAATTCAGTGCGGCCAGCTATGGAAGCCGACGGCGGCGGCGTGGATTTTGTTTCCTACGCCGATGGGGTAGTGAGCGTGAAACTCAAAGGCACCTGCCTGATGTGCCCCAGCGCCGCCTTGACCATGAAGCTTGGTCTCGAACGCACGCTGAAGCAGCGGTTGCCGACTATTCAGGAAGTCAGAAGGGTTGGCTGAATCGGATTGGGATGGTGCTCAGGCAGCTTCGACTTTCTCGGGGGCAATTCCTTGTTTGAATAGAGCAATCAGGTTCTCGATCCCCGGCAGGTGCTCGCGGTGCTTGTTCCAAATCCCGTACCACTTCCGAATAGCATCCCCGGGCAGATCTACGGCCCACACCTTCTTGCCTCGTGCAGCCGCCGACTTCACAACGACGCTGGGCAGAATGGATATTGCCTCGCCGCGTACCACACAATCTATCGCCCCCTCAATGTCTTCGATTATCTTTGACTCCAAGATTCGCTCTGAAGCACTCGCCCCGAAAACCGGCTCCAAGTACTTGAACACGGCCTTGTAGGTTCCTGAGTCCTTCGGCCGACTCGCAAATACAACTCCAGGCTTGAGCAATTGACGCAACTCAGCTTCAGAAAGAGCCGCCACTCCCCACAGAGCATGGGATTGAGGCACGACCAAGACGCTCTTGATTTCATACACTTCAACATTGGCGACTTCGTCCTGATAATCCTCCGCCGGCTGTGCCCCCACGACAGCAGCATCAAGGGCATCATCGGAGGCACGGGCGATGCGCGCGATAATCCGGTCGGAAGGTTCTTCAGACGGCCTCACCGGTAAATTCGGCAGGACCACACGAAGTTCAGCTAAGAACGCCCGCAGCACCCTAATTCCCGTGCCAGTTGCGCCACCCAATCGCAAAGGCCGCACGATCCTCTTCCGAAGCGCTAAATGCCGGTTCTGATCAGCTATCGCCGCAAGTTCTTCATGCACTTCTTTCCAGAGGATTTGTCTGTGCGCCTTGCTCTTCGGAGGCACTCCCTTTCTTGGCAATGCCTGGAACTTACCGAGAACTGAGCTTCCCCATACGCAAGCCCCGACGATGACCGGAAAGAATACTATCTCCCCGCGTTCGGCCCGCTGTAGGCTGATCCTCACTTCCTTCGACTGACAGAAGTCAGATGCCATGAATGAAGCGGTCACCAAGAACAGAACCACGTCCGCCTGCGCGAGTTCCTCGTGGATTCGCTGTTCCCACTTTTGCCCAGGTTCAATCCGCTGATCATACCAGAGTTCGATTCGCCCGCCGGCACAGAGCGGTTTGAGGTGCGTGATCAACTCCTTGAGGAAGCCGCTGTCCTCGCGACAATAGCTTACGAAAACGCGGCAGATTTCATCTCCGGGTACGTTTAGATCCGTCGTCATGTTCTAGCCCTTGACTTTCAGCGAAATCTAACAAAGGCCAGCCCCGCATTCTTGACAATTTGCGGCACATTCGTGTCAATTCCGAACATCTCGACCTTCGACTCCGTCCATTCTTTCTCGATGCTTGCTCTATCGGCGTCACGCATCAGTGGGACGCCAACAGGGGCTACGACCAAGGCCCGCGTGCTGTTCTTGAATACATAGAAGCCAGGTAGCTCCGCGAACGGCCTCCGCATGGGAGGTCGCCCTTGAGCCTCCAATCGACCGAGGACCACCCTAGAAACCTCGTTCGCCTTCTGTATGAGGGAAGCCTCGACTGGCGTTTCGCCGCGAGCCGTGTTCCTACCCGCAAACCGCCCATGCCAGTGTGCAAGGTCGTCATCCTTTAGGCAAATCATGTCAATCTGGTCAGCCCTTTGCTCCATGCAGGTTTGCAACTTCTTCCAGAGATCCTCGGTCTCGGAAAGAAAGCCGAGTACAGGCGTGTAGGCCAGATATCGGACCGTATCCCCCGCCTCTGTAGATCGAAGGAGGTCGGTGAGGCGCTCCATGAGATCCTTGAATGAGGAGACCGCCTCCGTTCGCTTTCCCGATTCTCCGGGACTGACCGCAGTAGCCATTTGGCTCCTAGCGAGCTGCAGAATTTCTTCGAGAAGAGCACGGTCATCCCGTATGTTCTTTGGCGATTTGGTTTGGACTGGAATGGCGTTAATGCGAGCCGACAGGCTAGGCCACCAGACGTCGAAGAAGCGATCAAGGCGATCCTCTGCCATTTTTGGCTCCGAACACGAACTCAAGGCCGTTAGCAGTTTCCGGGTACCTGACGCGTCGGCCCCAACACTTTGAAACAGCGCAAGTGGACCAGAAACGTCTGCCTCAGAAAGGCCCAAGCGATAGGGAATAACAAATGATACCGGCAAGCTTCTTGAGAGCGCCCCGGCTTCAAAGAGCACCCAAGGTTCCGTCAGATTCTCGGCGGTGAGGCAAAGGATTCCTATGCTACTCTCATTTAACTGATCAGTGAGTGTCTTGTCCCACCGGGCTCCTGCAGCAATATCATGATCGGACATCCATGCTTCCAGCCCAGGAAGCACATCGGGCAGCCAATGGCGCAAAGCCGTCGCTAACTGTTTGCTCCGTTCCCCTGACCAACATATAAAGACTTTTGTTTGATTCATCGTCATGTCGCGGGTATTCGATTTTTTAGCGGAATCGCTCAAACGTCAGCCCGGCGTTTTTGACAATTTGAGGCACGTTCGTGTCAAGCCCGAACATCTCGACCTTCGACTCCGTCAGTTCCTTCTTGATGCTTGCTCCATCAGCGTCACGGACCAGTGGGACGCCCACAGGGGCCACGATCAAGGCACGCTTGCTGTTCTTGAATAAGTAGAACCCCGGTAGCTCCGAGAAAGCTTTCCGCTTTGGATGACGCCCTTCGGCTTTCGACCGATTGAAAAGTTCCGTTGAGACCGCGTTCGCCTTTTGAATGAGGGGGGCGTCGATGAATCCACTGCTGCGAGCCGTCTTCTTGCCCGCAAACAGTCCATGCCAACGCACAAGGTCATCATCGTCCAGGCATATCATGTCAATCTCATCGGCCCTGTCCCACATGCAATTTCGCAACTTCTCCCAGAGTTCCTCGGTTTCGGCGAGAAAGCCGACTGCGGGCGTATAGGCCAGGAAGCGGATCGTGTCCCCTTGCTCGGTTGATTTCACGAGGTCGACGAGCCGCTCCATAAGCTCTTTGAAAGAGGACACGGCATCCGTTCGCGTTCCGCCTTCCCAGGATTGCGCCAGAAACAAGACGTGAAACGAATACTCGTCGGGTCTCCGGTTGACCTTGGATAAAATAGGCTTGTAGTCGAGCCCCTTCGGGCTTTTGAAGGAACTTCGAATCGGGTGCGGTGTTGTCTCGTTGCGGATATAGCGAGCCATCGCCGTGGCGAGTTCCGAAACCCAAGCATCCTGGCCATCAGGCTTCACCTCACCCCAGGTCCATGGTGCCCCACTTTTTGTGGTTCCGGCCTTGCCGAAGAGCTCCTTGAGCGATGCCTCATCGGTCTCAACGATGTAGGAATCGGGAATGGCTTGGGCGATAGTGCCGCCATCGCTAGGCAAATCCAGATTGGGCTGCGTCTTACCTCGTAGGGTTATGTATCGGCATAGTTGTAGCGAGGTTACCGCCATGCGCCCCACTTCGTCAGAAATGTCCGTCGCCATTTGGCGGATGCGTTCAGAGTTGGAATCGAACCAGAGCTTTCTTATTGGATCGTCTCCGACAAAAAGTTGAACAAGGAAGTTAACGAGGCTCTCGAGAGCGTCCGGTAGTTTAATGTGTTGAAAAGTCCCAAGGGGAGAGGGGGGATCGCCCACGGATGCGGGATGAATGCAGAAGATCCGCCGTTTGTCCACCTCGACGCTTTCGGGGGCTGTTTTGAGAAAAAGCCCCGCCTCGAAGTGGCACCAATCCCAATTGGCGTGGCGGTCTGTGTACAGGAAGATAAGGTAGTCGGCCTCGTTTATTTCTTTGTTTATTACAGGTCGCCAGTTGTCCCCAGCGTGAATGCTTTCGTCTGAAGCGAATACTTGGACAGCGTCGCGGGATAAACCCTCCAAGATTTCTTTAATCCTCTTGGCAGACTTCTTGTCCTTCGGATCGGAACTCTTGTAGCTGAGAAAGATTTTCTTTGGAGTCATACTTCACCTCGATTCTCTTTCTAAATCATCCCTACTTAAGCCTTGAGGTAGCTCCGGCTTCCTTTCCAGTTGCGGGCGCACCAAGCTTCGCCGGATTGGACGGCAGACGGCATATCGCAGATTTCAGTATTCCTCCGCCTTTTGTTCGCCGCCGTGGGCGGGGTTGGGGATGAGGCGCTGGCCAAGTGAAGGCAGAAGGAAGAATGCAGAGAGGCCAGACTCGACACCACACCCCGGCCGGCCCTCACCCGCCTGCGGCACCCTCTCCCATCCGATGGGCGAGGGGAGGCGAGACGGAGCGGGAGATGCTTGGCGGTTCCCTTCGCCCGCTCGAGGCCGGGTTTCCCGACTGAGTGGTTTTGCGGACACGCTCTCATGCTTTGGGGCGCTGGGTCTGGAGGTTCACGACCCGATGGCCGGAAAGTTTTTCCCGCTTGCGCAAGTCGGCGAAGAGACGATGGACGTCGTGGCCGTAAGAGGCCGAGAGCGTGTCTTTAATACGCCAAATTTCCTGCAACACCAAGTCGGTGCTCTGGTTTGGTTTCAGTTCTTTGGTCGCGTTACTCATAGAGTTCTCCAGTCAGTTCATCCAGGGTGCAAAGCACGGGAAGGTTCAAATCCGATTTCGCCGCCAATTCCCGCAAGCGCGCTTGAATGGCCGCGTTGGCAATGTGGCGGCAGTTCCAACTCAGAAGTATATCCATGGCGTGAACCGTGGCGAGTGCGATGTGCGCGGCATCACGGTCGGCGTCCGTCGGCAGCAGGCCGGAATCGAGGATACGTTGGGTGAGCGTTTCCGCTTCGTCGGTCGAGCGCAGCAGCGTGATGCCAGCCATCACCGCAAGACGTTGCCGCGCCATCGCCGCTTCGCCGCCGGTGATTTCGTCGAGGACGACCTGCGAGGTGAAAAGCTCGTGTTGCTCGCGTTTCAAGTCCCACCAGTCGCGGGTGAGTTGCTGACGCGCCGCTTGCAGCAGGTCGCGGGCGGGACGCGCAACCACGTAGCTCGGTATCGTGCTTTCGATGTAAATGAGCATGGCGGCTCAGGCTACAAAATGCGCTTGGCACGCGGTGGAAATCCGAAGGCCCGAAGCCCGAAGGCGCACTAACCGCGCGGTTCGGCGCAGGGCGGTGGTTTCGGATTGGGCTGTCTTGAGCATTGGGGCTGGTTTCGGATTTTGAGTTTCGGATTTTGAATCAGTATTCCTCCGTCATTTGTTCGCCGCCGTGGTCGGGGTTGGGGATGAGGCGCTGGCCTTTGGCATCCACCACGAAGTCCAACACTTCCAGCGGCACCTGGCCCAGCAGGTTGGGGACATTCTCCGGGACCTCGATCACGTCGAAGGTTTCGCGCCGGTCCATGAGTTCGAGTTCGACCGGTTCGTATTTGTAGCGGATGGCGTCACCGTTGGTGGTCTGGGAACGGACGGTGTCCGTGCGAACCAAGCCCAATTTCTTGATGACTGAGGGTTTGAGGTAAAGCCGGGTAGCTCCGGTGTCCACCAGGGCTTCCACTTCCACCGTGCGCGGCTTGCCCTTGGCCAGCTTGAGCCGGCGGAGGATGAGGTCGCTGTAGTTGGTCAGCTTGAGGTGGACGATGACTTTGCCCATAGGCGTCTTCAGTATTCTTCCGTCATTTGGATGCCGCCGTGGTCGGGGTTGGCGATGAGTTTCTGGCGTTTGGGGTCCACCACGAAGTCCAGCACTTCGAGGGGCACCTGCCCGATCAGGTTGGGCACATCATTGTCCACTTCCACGACATCGAAGTTGCCGTGCCGCCCCATGAGGTCAAGGCGCGCGGCCTGGTACACGCGGCGTGTGCGGCGGCCATTGGTGGTGCGCGAAACGACCTCGCCAGCTTTACGCAAGCCCAACGCGCGAATGACACGGGTTTGGAGGTACAGCCTGGTGGTGCCGGTGTCCACCAAGGCTTCGGCCTCGACGGAACGCGGTTTACCCTTGAGCAGTTTGAGTTTCTTCATCTGCTCTTCGACGTAGTTGGTCAGTTTGACCGTGACGATGACTTTGCCCATGTTCGCGTTCTGTTTCACGGAGGAGTCTGCGGGCGGCGGCCCCGGGTGTCAATCGCCATCATGCTTCGAAATCCATACGTTCAACACGCGAATTGCGCCAAAAGTATTGTTACCCGGGCGGGGGTGGAAAACGCTTCTGCGGAATACGTTGTGCCAAAAGTCCTGTTACCGTGGCCGGAATGGATACAACAATGAAGCAACAGACCCGGGTCGAGGTTTTGGCCAAGC
>CAINDV010000110.1 GCA_903847485.1 uncultured Verrucomicrobiota bacterium | reverse complement strand
GCCCCGGTAAGTTGCTGCCCGGTTTGTCCGGTGGTGTAAGGGTAGCACAAGGCTCTTTGGAGGCCTTTGTCATGGTTCAAATCCATGCCGGACAGCCAAAAACATTGAGGAAAATGACGTTTTTCTAAGTCGCGACACACTTTCGACACAGAAAACGGCCATTCTTGGCCCTGACCTTCCTCCGGTTGAAATGAAATGGCCATACCGAATTAAGGCCCGGAAGAACGGCCCGGTGCTTGCAAAAATCTACCGACCTTGCGCCGGGAGGGACGGCTACCGTGTCGCTTGGAAGGCTGGCGGCAAGCGCATGATGAAGTCGCTTCCGTGCTTTGCCGGCCTAGGCGGAGCCAGGGAATTCGCCGAGCGATTGGCCAAAGAACTCGCCAGCGGCTCTCAGGTTCCAGCCTTGACGCCCGCCGAAGCCCTCGACGCCCTTGCCGTGCGCGACGCCCTCGCCGCCTTCCGCAAGGAGACGGGGCGCGTCCTCTCACCGATTCAAGCCATCACCGACTACCTTGCCGCCGCCCGCAAGCTCGGAGATCGCCAGCTCTCCGAAGCCGTCACCGGCTTCCTTGGCACCGTGGCAACCGTGAAGATTGTGGACTTGGCGAAAGCCGTCGCCGAGTTCAACGCCACGCGGGAAGCCAAGACCCAGGCCAAAGCCGGCGAACGGGCGCAACTCAGCAGCCACCATGTTTACATGACTGCGCTCTGGCTGGGATGGTTCGCCAAGACGTTCCCCGGCACACCCGTCTGTGACTTGCGCAAGGACCACATGAACGCGTTCATGCAGTCCTACTCGCGCCTGGCCGCGAAGTCCCGAAATCACTTGCGCGGAGCGATTCGCCACTTCTTCAATTGGTGTGTCGAACAAGACTACCTCTCCAAAGATCACCGGCTTTCGGAAGCTTCCGAGATGAAGAACGATACCGTTACCCCCAAGGATACGGACTATTACCGCCCCACCGAACTGCGGAAGCTCCTCGACGCCGCCGACGAGCAACTTCGCCCCCTTATCGCGCTCCAGGGCCTTGCCGGTTTGCGGCCATCGGACGCCCGGCGTTTGACGTGGGAATCCGTGTTCGCGACTCCGGGATATATCCCCATCTCAGCTACCAAGTCAAAGACCCGCCGCCGCCGCGTGGTTCCGATCTGCGCAAGCCTAGCGCAATGGCTTGAACCCTATCGCCAGCACGAAGGCCCGCTTTGGTCAAAGAGCGCGGACACGGATGAAACGGCGTTCACAGACCTGCGCGAATCGCTGGGCATCCCATCCCGGGGGAAAGATGCGCTTCGCCATTCTTACGGCACCTACCGCCTTGCAGTTACCCAAAACGAGGCTCAAGTCGCCAAGGAAATGGGCCACAAGGTTGATATTCTTCACCAGCACTATGCCGGCCTGGCGACTCCTGAAGAAGCCGAACGCTGGTTTGCCGTAGCCCCGGCGCCTGCCGCCGCCAACGTCGTTCCGATCTCCGCCGCCGTCGCCTGACGCCGCCCGCGCCACGGTGCCGGGCCGGCGGCGGGGGCAGACTGCGGCAAATAGCGGCATTGACAGGCGCGGCGTTTCGGCCTAAACCTGTCTCGCTTATGAAAACGAACCGATTCGCGCCCTTGCTGACTGCGTTCACTCTCTTCTGCCTCGTCGCTACCCAAGCACGCGAAGTCACGTTGCTACTGTCGGTAGGAAATGGACCGGTGGAACGTCTCTTTGACTCCGTGACTGTGGGCACGAATGAAGTCGCGCAAGTCACCAGCGCCTATGGATTGTGTAACGCGGGGGTGATGAACGAGGTAGCTAAGGACGGAATCACCAATCGCTTTTACAATACAGGATGCAACTTTGTCAACGAGCTGGTGCGGATCGCGGGGCCGGCTGTAATCAGCACGCGCAACGCTGCTGGCCCCAGCGCACAGTACTCTGGCTGGATGACCGTTCGCATCGAGCCGGAAGCCTTCCCGCCCGGTCAAACACTGATTCTGCCCGCCGGCACCGTCGGCATAGTCCACGCCCAAAGCTCCACGAACCTGCTGGAGTGGAAAGACGAATGGGTCCACACCTTCAGCAACACGAACGAAAACCGCTTCTTCCGCCTGTCCGCCGAGCGCAGCTCCCCGTAGGTGTCGCCACCGAAGCTGCCCGGCTGCGGGCGTTGGCCCAATAGCACTCCCTGCAAAGTTGCTAGGGAAACTAAACGGACAACGACGACGGCCATGCCAATGCAAAAAGAATTATGAGCAACACAGCGACGCAGACCAACCAGGCTCCCGCACATCCACACTCCGTCCCGGCTGCGCGCCGGCAGGGGCAACTCTTCGCCGCCGCCGCCCGCTGGCTGACGCTGGCGCTACTGGCGGGCTTCACCCTCGCGGCGCAGGCCCAGCGGACGGCCACCGCCACGGCCCTGGTTATGAGCGGCTTCGTGGTGGACATCACCATGACGGATGGCGGAGCGGGCTACTTCTTTCCGCCTTTGGTCAAGATCACAGGCGGCAGCGGCAGCGGTGCGACCGCCGAAGCCACCGTGACGAACGGCGCGGTCATCCGCATCAACGTGCTCACCACCGGCAGCGGCTACACCAGCACTCCCAGCGTCGTCGTCGCCCCGCCGCCGCTGGCGATCCAGATAGCCCCGAAGCTGGTGGTGGATGGCGAACCGGGATCCACAGCCAAGGTGAGCTACGCGGAATCCACCATGCCGACTCAATGGACCGACATCACCAATGTTGTGCTGGCAACGAACGGCTTTACCTGGTGTGACCCGGTGGCTCGCCCTGGTCAACGGCGGTATCAGGCCGTCTCGGTGCCGCCGAATCCCTCGCAGAATCCGCGAACGGCGGCGGGCACACCGGTAGTCTATAACAGTTTTGTGATTGGAGTGGCGGTCACTGATGGGGGCGCAGGCTACCTGAGTTCGCCCAGTGTCACCTTCGGAGGCAGCGGCAGCGGGGCGACAGCGGAAGCGACCATCAACAACGGCGTGGTAGCAAATGTCACCGTGAAGACCACCGGCTCCGGCTACACCAGTGCGAGCGTGGTGTTCTCCGCACCACCACGGGTGACGAAGCTGACGGAGTATCAGGTGCCAAAGGTGACCGTGCGCTGGGAGCCTGCGACGGACGTGATGTTGCAATCCAGTGAGGCGTTGGACGGGACGAACTGCTGGACTGACCGGAACGCCCTCGTAGCGAGCAGCAACGCGGTGATCTGGTTCGACCTCACCGCTACCCAGGCGATGAGCCGGTTCTTCCGGGTGGTATCCGACATGGCGTTCATTCCCGCCGGCTCCTTCACGATGGGGGACACCTTTTCCGAAGGCTACTCTGGCGAACTTCCGCTTCACTCGGTCTATGTCTCGGCGTTTTTCCTGGACAAGTATGACGTGACGAAGGCGCGGTGGGACGAGGTTTGCACATGGGCGAACACGCACGGTTACCAATTTGGCCAACCCGGTGCCGGCAAGGCGGCGAACCATCCGGTCCACACGGTTAGTTGGTATGACGTGGTAAAGTGGTGTAACGCCCGGTCGGAGAAGGCGGGGCTGGTGCCGGCGTATTACACCAGTGCGGCGCAGACCACGCCCTATCGCACCGGGTCAGTGGCCGTGCAGAATGGCTGGGTGAAGTGGAGCAGCGGCTACCGGCTTCCGACGGAAGCCGAGTGGGAGAAGGCGGCGCGGGGCGGAGCCAGCGGGCAGCGGTTCCCGTGGGGGAACACCATTTCCTGGACCAACGCGAACTACGCTGCCAATCCCGGTACCCACGCCTACGATGTGAATCCCACGAGCGGCTATAATCCGATTTTCCAAGAGGGCACCAGTCCGGTGGGTTACTTTCCGCCGAACGGCTATGGACTGTACGACATGTCCGGCAACTGCTGGAAGTGGTGCTGGGATTGGAGCACTACGTATTCGAGCGATTCGCAGACCGATCCTCGTGGCGATCCGTCGGGACCCTCGCGCCGCACGTGTCGGGGCAGCAGGTGGAACGACCAAGCGGTGGGTTGCCGAACGTCGAACCGCTCCGGCTGCATCCCGGGTGAAGCGCGCAACGACGTAGGGTTCCGTTCGGTTCTACCCCCAGGCAGTGAGCAACGGAACAGTCAGAGCGGAGCAAGCGATGACCCACAACCTACACCCACCAAAACCGCCCCGCGCAGCGGCCTCCAATGACTTGATGCCCCGCCCAGCAGCCCAGGCATGGTCCGCCCTCGCGCCCGCCCCGCCGCCGGCCTCGAAAGGAACCACCGCATGAAGCCTAACCGGAAGACTACACCCGCCCCCAAGCCGAAGCGCAAACCTCCCACCGCCCGTCCGCGCCCGATCACCGCCGCGCAGGCCCGCCGGATTGCCGCCCGGTTCGACGCCGCCCGTCGGTTTGCCGG
>CAINDV010000109.1 GCA_903847485.1 uncultured Verrucomicrobiota bacterium | reverse complement strand
ATAGAACATCACGGTCACGCTGCGCCGAGCGCTGGAACCGCAATCAGCCCTATTAGGTTCATGGGCGCAACGCGCGTAAAAAGTTCGGGGTGGTCTCATTTTGCGCCGGGAACCGGCTAAAGCCGGGACTACAAACGGTCTTGGGCAGCGGGTGGCTGGGTTTGGAGTCCCGCCTTTAGGCGGTCGGGGCCAAAATTAGAACTGCTGGATAATGCGGGGGCCGTAACTTTCGGGGTGCAGCCGTGCATTGGCTCCGTGGTGGTCGCTGGCCAGATCGCACGGCGACCGGGACGGTCGCCGGGACGATGGCAGCCGAGGACGGCTGCCCCACTCTCCGGGGCGTTGCCCGGTTGCCCGGATGCGCCCCAGGTCCGGCTTGCGCCCACGGCGTCGCTGGAACAGACTTCTCCGCCTTGGCGCACTGACGGGCACCGGGCGGCAAGTGACTGATCGCATTCTCAACTTATTCTGGATCTTCCTCGGCGGCGGGCTGGGGACGCTGGCGCGCTTTGGCTTGTCCGGCGTGACCGCGCGCTGGGCGGGCGAGACTTTTCCGTGGGGCACGCTGTTGGTCAACTTCACCGGTTCGTTTGCCATCGGCTTTTTCGCCACGCTCACCGGGCCGGAGGGGCGGGTGTTCGCGCCGACGGGCCTGCGGCAGTTTTTCATGCTTGGCCTCTGCGGCGGTTACACCACGTTCTCCTCGTTCAGTCTCCAGACGCTCAACCTGGTCCAGGAAGGCGAGTGGCTGCGGGCGGGGGCAAACGTCGTCGGCTCCGTGGTGCTTTGCCTGGTGGCGGCCTGGCTGGGTCATGTGCTGGCGGCCACCCTCAACGCGATGAAAGGAAACTGAAATGCAGCTCCCCCACGAAGCCACCTTGCTACGCATTTTTCTCGGCGAAAGCGACCGCTGGGAACACCGCCCACTTTATGAAGCCATCGTCCTCCAAGCGCGGGAACGCCATCTCGCCGGCGCAACGGTGCTCCGCGGGGCGATGGGCTTCGGCAAATCCAGCCGCCTGCACACGGCGAAAATCCTCTGCCTTTGCATGGATCTGCCGGTGGTGATCGAAATCGTGGACAGCGACGAGAGAATCTAAGCCTTCCTGCCCGTCCTCGACGGCATGATGCAGGGCGGCTTGGTGACGCTGGAAAAGGTGCAGGTGGTGGACTATCGCGCCGGCCCCGTACCACCCACGGCTTGAAGCACCACCGCGTCCGCCAAGGTCAGGCGACCTTGCGGGTCGAGTTCTGGCTGCCGAAGGGGTTGGGCACGCGCACCGTGCATTCGGGATCGTCCCGCCACTCGCCGTCCACCAGGAACCGGTAGTGATGAATGCCGGGTGCCAGTTCCACCGCAGTTTTCCAGACGCCGCCAGCCTCCTTGCGGAGCTGGACCGGCGTCTTTTGCCAGTGGGTGAAATCCCCGACCAGTTGCACGCTGAGCGCGGCGGGGGCTTGGATCGCAAACGTCTGCTTTTGTTTGATTGATTCTGCCATAATTGACTCCGTTGGTTAAGGGTCAACCGGTTGGACAGACGCCGCGCGTAAAACGCTCAAAAAAGTCGCCGGCCGCCGCGTTCAGCGCGCCACTCCGGTTACGCTGCCTCTGGATCAAACGTGTCCTCCAAAACGATGACTTTTGGAAACGAATGCTTTCGTGTTTGTCGCGGCTGCGGGAACCCGGTAGAGTGCGGCGCGCATCCGCCCATCGTTAAACTTAAATTGCATGTCGGTGACAACTACAAATCAGATCGAGTCCACCCCGCCGGACCGCACGCGCGGGCTGCTGACGGATTTGGGCGACTGCTGGCGGCGGCTGCCGAACAAGGAGTTGTTCCTGGCGCTGCTGGCCGGTTGGGTGGCGCTGGTGCAGTGCCTGGGCAGTTCCACATTTGGCTACATTCCGACGCCGTCGCTCTTGTACTGGATGTACAACTCCTACACCGCGCCGTTCACCGAGGACAGCCAGGGCGTGCTGATCCCGATCGTGGTGCTGGTGCTGTTTTATCAGAAGCGCAAGGCGTTGCTGGCCCTGCCGCTGCGCGTCTGGGGGCCGGGGTTGGGGTTGCTGGGCGCGGCGTGTCTGCTACACATGACCGGCTATGTCGTGCAGCAACAGCGGCTCTCGGTTATCGCCTTTTTCCTGGGCATTTACGGCATCATGGGCGTGGCCTGGGGGCCGGAGTTTCTGCGGAAGAGTTTCTTTCCCTTCTTCCTGTTCGGGTTTTGCATTCCACTGGGCGGGATGCTCACGTCGGTCAGCTTTCCGTTGCGGGTGATGGTGAGCCAGATGGTGGCGCTCGTCGGGCAGGTGATGGGCGTTGATGTGGTCCGCGACGGCACACGGCTGTTGGGCGGAGAAGGACGGTTTGAGTATGACGTGGCGGCGGCGTGCAGCGGCATCCGCAGTCTGATCGCCACAGTGGCGATTGCCACGATTTACGCCTTCACCGCGTTCCGGCAGCCGTGGAAGCGGTTGGTGCTGCTGGCCTCGGCCTTGCCGCTGGCGGTGGCGGGCAATGTGTTTCGGATGCTAATAATCGTGCTGGCTGGCGAGTGGCGCGGTCAGGCGGCCGGGGCTTACGTGCATGAAAGCTCGTTCTGGGGGCTGCTGCCGTATCTGCCGCCCATCATCGGCATGTTGCTGCTGGGGCGCTGGATGGGCGAAGAGGATCCGGACCCAGCCGCGGCGGCACCAGGCGCAAAGTCATGAATAAGCAGAAATGGACGCTGATGCTGGCCGGGTTGGCATTGATGGCGGGTTCCGCCGCAGTGCTGGCGTGGCTGCACGCCCACCAGAAGCTCGGCGCCCCCGGCCTCAAGAGCAGTCCGATGCCAGGCACGATCTGCCGGCTGATCATCCTCCCGGAGCAGGTGCTCGACTACCCGTCGCAATGGCTTGAGCCGTCGGAGGTCACGACCAACACGTTGCCCAAAGACACGAGCTACGGCAACCGGCTCTACACGGCCCCAGATGGCTTCCAGATTTCCCTGAATGCGGTGATGATGGGAACTGACCGCACCAGCATCCACAAGCCGCAGTATTGTCTGGTGGGGCAGGGCTGGAACCTGGGCGAGGCCCGGCTGGAATGGTTGCCCGTGGCCAAACCCCATCACTACTCGCTCCCCGTGACCAAGATAACCGCCAGCAAGACGGCCATGCAGGACGGTCGAAAGGTGCCGCTGACGGGGCTTTATGTTTACTGGTTTGTGGCGGATGGGGCGGTGACCGCCAACCACCTCCAGCGCATGTGGTGGATGGCCAGCCACCTGCTCCAGCACGGCGAACTCCAGCGCTGGGCCTACGTCTCCTGCTTCGCTGTCTGCCGTCCGGGCGAGGAAGCCGCCACCTACGAGCGGATGAGACGGTTCATAGCCGCCGCCGCGCCCGAATTCATGCTGGCGACCACCACCACTGCGGCCGAGCCGGGCCGCAGCCCGTTGACCCGCGCCGGAACCATTGCGCCCGACCCAGGCCGCTGATAGTATCCGCCGCCCTAAGTTCAAAGATCAACCATGTTGCGCCGCAACCGTCAGAGGCAGACTCAAATCCAACAACTGTTGGACGCCTTTCTGTTTGTGACCGCCTTCGCCCTGGCCTACCTCTTCCGGGCAAACGCGGAGGTTTCCGTTCGGCTGGGATTGGTCCCCGCCAGCCCGGTTGAAGATTATCTCTGGTTGTACCTGATCCTGATCCCGATCAGCCCCTTGCTGCTGGAGGCCAACGGGTTTTACGACCGGTCGCCCCTGGCACCAAGGAGTCTGGTTTTCTGGCGGCTGTTTAGGTCCATCGTGCTGGTGTCGATCGGCCTGATTTTGGCCATCTACCTTTTCCGGCTGTCCTTGGCGCGGGTCGTGATCATCGTGTTCGGGCCGACGAGTTTTCTGCTGATTTTCGCCAAAGAGGAGTGCATGCGGTTGTTGTACCGGAGCCGGTTCACCCAGGCCCAACTGCGCCGGCGCTTTCTGCTGGTCGGCACCGGCGCTGAACTGACCCGGCTCCGCGCCGAACTCCAGGTCCGGCCCGAGGTCGGCCTGGCCGTGGTCGCCGAGTTCAATCTCGACACCACCCGCGCAAGTGAGATGCCGCGCCTCTTGCACGAACACGCCATCAACGGCGTCATCGTCAGCGCCACCCACGCCTACTTCGACCAGGTGGCCGCCATCATCGGCGCTTGCGAATTGGAAGGAGTCGAGGCTTGGCTGAAGGCGGATTTTTTCCCAACGAAAATCTCCCGTACCAGCTTCGACGAATTCCACGGCCAGCCGGTGCTGGTTTATCGCTCCACGCCCGAGGCCTCCTGGCAATCGGCGGTCAAACAGGTGCTGGACGTCACGGCAGCCTGCGTGCTGCTGCTGGTGCTAGCACCATGGTTCCTGCTGGTGGCGTTCCTCATCAAGCGCAGCACGCCGGGACCGGTCCTCTTCCGACAGCAGCGCGCCGGCCTCAACGGCCACCCGTTCACCATGTTCAAGTTCCGCACCATGGTGACCAACGCCGAGCAGCTCAAACAAGAGCTCGCCGCCCTCAACGAGATGACCGGTCCGGTGTTCAAGATCACCCACGATCCGCGCGTCATCCCCATCGGCCGCTTCCTGCGCAAGTTCAGCATTGATGAGCTGCCGCAGCTTTACAACGTCCTCCGCGGCGAAATGAGCCTCGTCGGCCCGCGCCCGCTGCCGGTGGACGAAGTCCAGCGCTTCGACGACGTGGCCCATCGCCGTCGCCTCAGCGTCAAACCCGGCCTCACCTGCCTCTGGCAAGTCAGCGGCCGCAACCAGGTCACCGACTTCCAGGAATGGGTCCGCCTGGATCTCGAATACATTGATAACTGGTCCCTCTGGCTTGATTTCGTGATTCTCGTCCGCACCGTCCCGGCCGTGTTAGCCGGCGTCGGCGCGAAATAGACCTCAGATCCAAACTCATGCCCGCTCCCACCCGCCGCGCCCGCGCCGCGAAATCCACCCAACCCATCTCCGTCGTCGCCGGTGCCGCTGGCTTCCTCGGCTCGCACCTGACCGACCTCCTGCTCTCCCGCGGCCACCGCGTCATCGGCCTGGACAACTTCATCACCGGCGCGGTGGACAACATCGCCCATCTCGGCGGCAACCCGAACTTCAAGTTCATCCAGCAGGACGTGACAGAATTCATCTTCCTCAACGAACCGGTGAACTACGTCTGGCACTTCGCCTCCCCCGCCAGCCCGGTGGATTACCTCGAATTCCCCATCCAAACCCTTAAAGTCGGCTCCTTAGGCACCCACAAGACCCTCGGCCTCGCCAAGGAGAAAGGTGCCCGCTTCCTCATCGCCTCCACCTCCGAGATATATGGCGACCCCCTAGTCCACCCGCAGACCGAGTCCTACTGGGGCAACGTCAACACCATCGGCCCCCGCGGCTGCTACGACGAAGCCAAACGCTTCGCTGAAGCCCTGACCATGGCTTACCATCGCGAGCACGGCGTCCCGACTCGCATCGTCCGCATCTTCAACACCTACGGCCCCCGCATGAGACTCCGGGACGGCCGCGTCGTCCCCGCCTTCATCAGCCAGGCCCTCACCGGCAAGCCGCTGACGGTCTTCGGCCAGGGCACGCAGACCCGCAGCTTCTGCTATTGCTCCGATCTCATCGAAGGCATCTACCGCCTGATGATGTGCGAAGACCAGACCGCCAACTTCCCCGTCAACATCGGAAACCCCAGCGAACTAACCATGCTGGAATTCGCCCAGGCCATCATCCAAGCCACCGGTTCCAAGAGCAAAATCGTCTTCAAGCCGCTTCCCCAGGACGACCCCAAACAGCGCCGCCCCGACATCACCCGCGCCCGCCAATTACTCGCCGACTGGCAGCCCCAAGTGCCGCTCGCCGAAGGTTTGGAGAAAACCATCGCGTTCTTCCGCGGCAAGGTTTGACCGTCGGAGAGCACGTCCGGCCCGCCACGCGCCGCCCCAACCCTGACGGCACTTGGCCGGCCTGCCACCCTGGAGCCTGAACAATATGACGACAATCCCGTCGGTCACTTGGCTGTTCCCGATGCCGCTACACGTTCACTGATATCTATACACTGGCCTCTTCGAGCGATTGATCCATAGTCCACTATGTGCCGTTTCCGTAGTTTATTTCTGCTCCTCGCCGCCATTGCCACCGCCGCCGATGGCCTGCGCGCAGGAACTCAAACCTGCCCGCCACACGCGAATGTCGTGGATGTGACGCAGCCGCCCTACTCAGCGAAGGGCGACGGCGTGAATGATGACACGGCAGCGCTCCAGCGGGCGCTGAATGAAAACGTGGGGTGGCATCGCGTGCTCTTCTTTCCGAAGGGCATGTATCTCGTCTCGGCAACACTGACCTGGCCGAAGAAATTTGGCGGGCACGACAACTGGGGGATGACGATTCTGCGCGGGGCAGACCGCGAACAAACGGTGCTGCGGCTCAAGGATAAAACCTTTACCGATGCCAGCAAGCCGGCGGCGATCATGTGGTGCGGCGGATTTGGGAGCGCGGACTGGTTTCACAATTACGTCGAGAACCTGACCTTCGATGTCGGCAGCCGGAATCCCGGCGCGGTCGGGCTGCAATTTTACTCGAATAATACGGGCGCGGTGCGCGACTGCCGGTTCATCGCGGGCGAGGGGAGCGGCGTGGTGGGGGTGGACCTAGCGCATCGCGACATGAACGGGCCGCTGCTGGTGGAGAACTGTGAGGTGATCGGCTTCGCGCGCGGCATCGCCACGGCGCGGGCGGTCAACAGCCAGACGTTTGAAAGCATCACGCTGCGCGGGCAGCGGCAGGTGGGTTTTCAAAACGAAGGGCAGACCATCAGCATTCGCGGGCTCACGAGTGACAACGCAGTCCCGGCGGTGAGCACTTATGGGAAGCTGCTGCTCACCGAGGCCACGCTCACGGGTCGCGGTGCTGTAGCGAATTATCCTGCCATCGTGAACTTCAACGGCGGCCGCATTCTCCTGCGCGACGTGAGGACGACCGGCTACAAACGCGCCCTCGCCGACATGCAGACGCCGGACTTTGCCGCCGCGTATCGCATCACCGGCGAGGACAAGCCCGGCAGCCTCGGGCCGGACATCGCGGAGTATTGCTCGCACACGCCGAGCATGGTTTTTCCATCACCCTCCACCTCGCTCCGGCTCCTCGCGAAGGATACGCCGCCGACCGCGTGGGAAGACCCGGCGAAGTGGGCTGTAGTGGATGCTTTCGGCGCAGATCCGACGGCGAAAGCGGACTCTGCTGCTGCCATTCAAAAAGCGGTGGACTCCGGCGCCGCCACGATATTCTTTCCAGGCCATTACCAGAGCAGCGCGACCATTATCGTGCGCGGCAAAGTGCGGCGCATCCTCGGCCTCGGCGGCATCGTCAACTACGGCAGGCGCGATCTCATCAACTTCCGCATCGAAGACGGCGCGGTGCCCGTGGTGTGCCTGGAGCACTTCAGTCATCTGGGCGGCGGCATCGAGATTGATAGCAAGCGGACCGTCGTTTTACGCAGCATGGAAACCTACACCATTCAAGGCACGCCGCGCAGTGAAGGCGGCGAGGTCTTCCTCGAGGATGTGGTGGGCGACAATTTCCGCTTTCGCAAGCAACGCGTATGGGCGCGGCAGCTCAACACCGAGAACCAAGGCACGCACCTCACCAACGATGGGGGCGACGTGTGGGTGCTCGGTTACAAAACCGAACGTGGCGGCACCCTCATCCACACGCTCGGCGGCGGACGCACGGAAATCCTCGGCGGCCTCAGCTACACCACGACGGCGGGCAAACTCGCGCCCATGTTCGTGAATGACAACTCGTCCGTGTGGGCCTTCTTCGGCGAGGTATGCTACAATGGCGACCCGTTCGAAACCATCATCAAGGAAACCCGCAGTGGCGAAACGAAGACGCTCGGCAAAGGCGACGGACAGACACTACCTTACAGTGGCTTTTCCAGGCGTGAATGATCTCATTCTCCGGCACTCGGGGGAGGATTGCTCGCCCAAATCCTCAAAGGCACCGCACTTGAACGCGACGATTTTGACGACTCCAATCCGCCCCTGGGCGTGGCTGGACACGCCCTCGCGTCCAGCAGCTTCAGCCCGCGACCATTTTCCCGTCCCCGCGCCCTTTCTCGCCACCGGGGTTTTCCGCAGGGGCGCGCTCCCCATTCCGACTCCGGAGCAACTCAGCCGGCAGGGCCGGTGGCGGGCCGGCGCAGCGACTGGTATTGCTCGGAAAGTTTGCGTTCAACCGCGATTTGCGGTTGACAGAGGGGCGGCCCTTCAGACTACCTTGCGTCGCGCCGCACCGGATGTTTCCAATCTGGACGGCTGATCGGTTAAATTACGTTCAATCGCAAAGACAAATAAACAACACATGAGTGATCCAATTACGCTCCCGTCCTACATCTCCGGCGCGACGCCTAATCCGCAAGCGAACCGGGCACCTTGGTATAAAAACATCGCCCCGACCTACGCGGGCATCTTCCTGTGGTTCGTGTTCTGGCAGGACGCCGTGAACGCCCCCAACCAAGGCGGACTGCTTTCCTGTGGCATAGGCTGGGCGTTCCTGAGCCTCGTCATCGCGGCGCTGGTCTGCCACTTCCTCTTCTACCTCGTGCCCGGCATGTTGGGCATGAAAACCGGGCTGCCGCTTTACATTGTCGGCACCTCCACGTTCGGCGCGCAAGGCGGCTTCATCCTGCCCGGCTTTCTAATGGGGGTGCTGCAATTCGGCTGGCTCGGCGTGAATGTCTTTTTCTCGGCCATGGCATTGGGCGCGTTCTTCGGACTGGAGGCCACCAGCGTGGGCGTCAAGGTCATCATGGTCGTCTGGGGCGTGCTGGCCGCTTTCGTCGGCCTCAAGGGCATCCAATACGTGGCCAAAGTCGCCACTTACCTGCCTTTGATTCCGCTGGCCATCCTGCTCCTGCTGCTGGCCAAGACGGCCGGTGGCATCGGCAGCTTTGACCCGCAAAAGTTCATCGCCTTGAGCGCGACAGCCGCCCCGACGGCTCCGGCGGCGCTAGGCAGCTTCGGCGTGCTGGCCTTCATGTTGACCTTCGTGGTCGGCTTTTTCGCCACCGCCGGTGCGGCCGGGGTGGATATCGCCAGCAACGGGCGTAACAAGGGTGACGTCAGCATGGGCGGCATCGTGGGGATCGCGCTGGCGATCATCGTCACCGCCGGCATCTCGATGCTCATCGTCGCGGGCACCTACGGCTCGCCGGACCTGAGCGCCGAGGCCGTCAAAGTGGCGGGCAAAGGCGGCCTGATCCTCCAAACGCCGGGCCTAATTCCGATCATCATGGGCAAGAGCGCGGGCCTGATCATGTTCCTACTGGCCATCGCGGCGTTCCCGCCGGCGTGCTTCTCCTCGTTTATCGCAGCCAACAGCTTCAAAACCACCCTGCCGAACGTGAACCCGTTCATCTCCGTCGGCATCGGCGCGGCGGTAAGCATCCTGCTGGCCATCACCGGCCTGGCGGGCAAGGCGATCATCGTCTTCGTCATCATCGGCGCGACCTTCGGCCCGATCTTGGGCGCGATGCTCGTGGAATACCTGTTCAACGGCGGCAAGTGGAGCGGCCCGCGGGCCGGTTTCAATCCGGCGGGCTGGATCTCCTGGCTGCTGGGTGCCATCGTGGGCGTGTTGCCGATCCTCGGCATCTACCCGGTGCCGGCCGCTCCGGTCGCCGCCTTCCTCGTCGGAGCCGTGGTCTATGGCCTCCTCTCCAAAATGGGAATGCAATCCGCCCTCGTCCCGGTGTCCGGTCCGTTGGCTGAGACCACAAAGTAAGCCCCAGCCAAATCGCCCTTTCTCTAACCCGCCTGGCCGCCCGTCGGCCGGCGGGTTTTTCCTTTTCACCTGCCATTCAAAGCGCCAGCACCGAACGCCCTCAGACGCACCGAAGCGCCACAGCGGCGTGCCGCAACTTCTGGAACCATAGCGTCCGTACTCAGTCGGAAAGCCCACACGCGCACCGGCCCGCAGCAGTTTTTGCCCTTGCGTAGTACATTGACATACCAATTACGAAACATGTACTGCGCGCAGTATGTGCGCCAAACACCCTTGACTCTGCTGGGCTCTGACCGGCCAACCTTGAATGCGTTTCGTGCCCAGGGATTCCATTCCGCCCGGTCCCGCCAGCGGGCACACATGCTTGGCGCACGGGAGCAGCAAGTTTCCGAAGGGGAAATCCCGCGGGGCTTGGAGGTGGGCCGCACAACCATCGGGCGTACGCGCGGCGCTTATCTGGAAACGGGCTTGGCCTCCGCGCTGGCAGATGCGCCACGACCGGGCCGCCCCCGCACTTATGGGCCCAAGGTGGCGGCGGAAATCAGCGCCTGGGCTTGTTGGCACACATCGTGTGCCGACACGGTGCGTCGAAGCCGGCCAGTCACATGGCACCTACGATCACTGGGCCGCGACTGTCTTTGAAGCGGCTCGTGAGCTTGCGGCAGTGCCGCAGCGTTCAGCTTTTCGCCAGCAGATCATCCAGAAACTCCGATGCCGGTGCGACACTGGTTACGAGGAGATGATCCCGCGCCCGGGTGCAGGCGACATAGAGCAGTTGGCGCTCTGTGTCATAGACTTCCTGCAAGTCGGCGGCGTCGCCGACGGTCTCGATGCGGTCCTGCAAGGGTATCACTTCGTCGTCGCAGGCCATCACCACTACGGCGCGGAACTCCAGTCCTTTGGCCAGGTGCATGGTGCTGATGGAGACATGGCCGCTGGCGGTCTCGACGTGTTCATCGAGAATCTTGCAGGGCAAGCCTGACTCTTTAACTGCGGCCTGCGCGCGCTCCAGTTGCGCTGCGGAACGCACGAACACACCGAACTCATGCGGCAGCACCCCAGTTTCCGACTGTTCAGCAATCCATAACCCTACAGACTTAGCCTCCTCGCCCTCACTCTTAAGCACGCGGATGACAGGCGGCGGGCCGTTGAAGACTGAGACGGTGTCCCTGCGGTTCTCGCGGTTACCATCCACGTCCGTTACTTCCGAACCGAGTAGCCGGTCGGCTTGCTGGCGGATTTGGTGTGAGGTGCGGTAGTTGATGCGCAGGTTGCGGGAGCGCCCCCGGATGTCCACGCCGAGGGATTTCCAAGAGAATGGCTGCTGAAAGATGCGCTGGCCAAGGTCTCCGGCGAAGAACAGGGCATCGGGCCTGTCACCACCCAGCGCGGCGAAGAAGCGCAGATGGGCGACGCTGATGTCCTGCGCTTCGTCCACGACGGCGAAGTCGAACGGGGGATGTTTACTCTTGGCCAGTGCGGTCGCCAACGCAGTGAACAGGCCGGCGTGGGTGGTGAGTTTGCGCTTCTTTAACCCGGCGCGCACTTGCTCGAAGATTGACCACAAGATTGTTCGCTGCGCCTCGGGCAGCCGGGTCTTGCGACCGAGCCGGGCGACATCGCGATATGACTCCCAGGTTTCCAACTGCCAGGCATCCACCACCTGTTCCCATTCGGTGAATAGAAAGTGCAGGCTGAACTTGTGACCGCCCACCGTCTTCGATGCTTCGCCGAGCAGTTCCCGCACTGCTTCGCGGCTGGCGAGGTTCACTGGCCCGCAGTGCGATTTGTAGAGGCGGAGGCCGATGGCGTTGAGGGAGTGAACGTCAATGCGCTCGGCCAGTCGCGGTTCGCTGCCGATTAGCCGCTTGAGCTTGGTGTGAAGCGCGTTCGCCAGTGTGTCGGAGAAAGTCGTGAGCAGCACCCGCGCTTCGGCATGAGTGCGGGCCAGATGCACGGCGCGGTGGAGGGCCACGATGGTCTTGCCGGTGCCTGCCGAGCCGGAGATGCGGGCCGGGCCGGTGTAATCGCGCTCCACCCACTGGCGCTGTTCGGGATGCAGGAAGACCGTCCATTTTTCCCACGGGAAATCGAGGGCGCGTTTGAGTTCCTCGACATTCGTGATGACTCGAAACCGGCGTTGGGCATCGGGATGATCGAACGGCGTGGCCTTGTCGTTCAAAGTCATCGCCAGATCGGAAGTCTGGCTCGCCAGCGCGTAACGCACGGTCGGCCTGCCGCCTGTGGCCAGTTCCAACAAAGCCTCTGCCGCTTCACCCGGCAGGCGATCCGCCAGCAACAGCAGGCTATCTTCGTTGGCCAGACGCACGTCGTTCAACCACTCCGTCGGCACGCCGTAGCCGAGCAGTTCCCCGTCTGACTTGTCGGCGAACAGGCGGGGCTTTGGTGGTGCAGGCATTTCCGTCTGCATATAGACCGGGACAACGACCTCTTTCACCGTCTCGCGGATTTCCACCAACTGCGCGGCACCGGTTTTGGGGTGGGTTTCCAACTTCCGCCGCTCGGCCCAGTCGTAAGCTTTGTCGTGGTGATTCACGTAACACAGCAAAAGACTGCTTTGCGTTTTGTGAACGATGAGCCGGATGTCGCTGCTCACCCGCACCGACCAGAAATTCTTGTCCTTCGACTTTTCGAGCTTGTGGAAGCTGAGGCCCGTCCCCGTTGGATTGACCTGCAAGTCAAAGGCCGTGGTCTTGGCGGACTTCTGCTCGTCGCCAGTCAAACGCGCGAGGCTGTCGGTGAAGGTGTCGGCGATGCGGAAATCCATGGGGCAGTTACTTGCGGCGCGCTCTACCACGAGCGCATCCTGAACAGACGGCCTTGGTCATCCTCATCATGCAGAGTTAGCACGATCTCACTCTTATCGAATACCTGAGTTGCATCATTCCGGGGTGGCAGGTCCGAGTCGATCAACGTGATGACAGGCTGAATACCAAGCCCGGCATACTCACGGAGAACCGCCAGCAGATTCTCCTTCTTGCGATCGTCAAGTGACTCAAACACGCCATCGTGGTAGACGAAGCGCGGAAATTTGTCGTGGAGACGTGCTCGCAGCACGGCCAAGTCAAAGGCGATGCAGAGCAACTTCCGATAAGTATGCCCCAGGTCGGCGCTGGTGGCATTGCCGGACCCATCGAGAATTTCCGCCTTAAAGTCAAGGTGACCAAGCGTATTTGGTGACACGCTGAGGAGAGCTTTGCGATCAATGACCTGTTCGACAATCTCGTTGAAGAACAGCCGAATTTGCGAGAAAAGGCTATTCTTGTCGGCGTTTTGCTGCTCCACATTGGCTTCGATCCGCACTTGCAGTTGTCCACGAGCCTCCGTCAGGATGCGAATCTCAGCGCGCAACTCTTGCAAGCGGTGGATGAAACCGCGCTGCCGCTCCAACGACGTGATGTCCGCTCGTAACGTCACTATTTCGTCGGAGAACTGCCGGAATTTTGCGAATACGTCGGTAGTGCTCAAGAATGCCAAGGTAGCCGAGCGCTGTTTGCCCAAGGTGTTGAGTTCTGTATTTACACGCTTTAATTCAGTCTCGACTTCCTCACGGTCCTCTTGGAGGTAGCCGCGGCGCTCATCCGTAATTGCGCGGTTAAAAGCGATCAACTGTTGGAAGTCCCTTTTGATTTGATCCTTGAAAAGCACGCCAGCCTCCTCGAAAAGTCGTTGCGCCTCGTCCGGGTTGAACAAAATCTGGTCTTCTTCGAGCGAAGCCAGGATTTTCTTTCGGCTTTGGTTTAAGGAATAGCGTTTGGCGTTGAAGTTGGCGATTTGTTCGTCAATATCATCAACCAGTTTTTTGGTCTGGATTTTGTCCTGAGCACGAAAATCGAAGGCATCCAGCAGCTTTTGCTTCTTCTCGGCCTCTTGCTGTTTCAGTTGCAACAGCCCCTCAATTTTGCTGATGTCCTGGATCGAGCCGCCGAGCTCGCCTTTAATGGTTTGCGCCAGCGACTCCTTCTCCTTGAGGTCAGCTTCCTTTTGATAGTGCTGACTCACAAGGCCGGCATCGAAGCCCAAGATGTGCGCCAGGAAAGGTTTCCATGTTGAATGTGCCCCGGCGAAGCGATGCAAATGGAATACATCGTTGAAGTCGCTTTGTGAGCGCAGCAAGTAGCCCAACCCATTGCGAAACGTCCACGGTGTGAGTGCGCGCCAGTCGAGCAGGCTATCCAACATGGTTGACGCCCGGTCGAATGGCATATTGTGGTGGTCCCATCCAGACTCAGCCAAAGCTGTAAAATCTTGGTTGCGAGCCTCGTGCTTCTTGAAGCTTATCTTTGTCGCCTCCTCCATGCTACGTCGGACCGTGAGGTAGGAAACGTCGGCCAGCTCAATTTCAAGGAAGAACACGAACTGTTTGAAAAGCTCTTCATGCTTGAACAGGAAGAACTGGGGGTCGCGGCTGGCCAGGAAGCAAAAGTCAAGCAGCCGCCCCAAGGTGGTTTTGCCCAGGTTGTGTGTGTCCCGGTTCCGATTCTCAGGCAGTCGGATTTCCGCGATGACAACGCTCAGGCCGGGGGTGAACTCCACCGCCCCAAACAGGCCAGGTTGATTCGAGTAGAGCCTAGATATTTTCATTGGGACCAATATATTCCACGGCATCTGTTTTGGGCCGATACTCGACCAATCCCATCAGAAAGAGGAAATTGAGCGCAGGCAGAAACAGCACGTCACCGCCCATCACGGTCTTTTTTGCGTACTGGCGCAAGCTGTCGTATTCGTCAAGGCGTTGCATTTTGAGCCGGCTCAAGAGCAACAATGACACGTTGATCACGGTGCGATCTGGATGAGAATGTTTAGTTGGCCGCAGCATCGGGCACCTTTCCAATATCGCAATTCCAATACATGTAAAATAGCACAGCCCGAGTAAGGCGCTTGTGCGCGTGCTGGCACAAGATTGGATCGCGGCCGAACAGCAGTTCCACCAAGTGTTCCATCACCTGGTCAAAGGTCTGGAAGTCCTTGCGCCTGGCAATGATCTTGAGTTGGAATTCGTCCACGACGGACTCATACATCCGCAGAAGTTCGATGTTCTCCGGTGCGGCCAGAAAAACCCTTATCTGGGCTGTTTCCTTCAGGTATTTCTTACGCTGCTCCTTCGCGTAATCACCGGTCATGTTGTTGAGCTTGTTCTTTGTCTCGTAGGTCACGCGCGGTGTGGGTGGCGCGTCCAGCACGGCGGTTATCGCGTCTCTCTGGCGTGCAAGTGCTTGGACGATTTCAGACAAATCATCAGGACTGACGATCAGGGGCGAGTCAACCGGATCGAGGTCGGCCAATTTGGCGACATCGGGGAAGGTCTTCAACCAGACCTCGAGTTGCTCCAGCCCGCACAAGCAGATTGACTCGACGGGGATGGCGCACTGCTTCGCGATGAACGCGCGGATCTCGCTTTCCGCCTTGCCCGCCAGGCGACGGTTGGCGAAGAGCATGTAGTGATCAAGTTGGTTGCTTGCGCGCAGCTTCTTTATTTTCGGGATCTCTTTGCCAATTATGGTGTTCTTAGCGGTGGCGCTGTAGAAATCGGACTCGGAGAAAAGGCGATTGTAGCCGCTGGTGTGCTTGGCTTGGATGATGGTTGTGCCCGCCCAGGGGTCGGCTTTGCTGGGATACAATTCGGCCGTGCCGACAAATTTGGCGTCGCGACCGCCATCAGGACCCTCGGCGAAGCCCTGCAAGGAGATACCGAGCAGCCGCTGGCACAAGAACACGACCAGCTTCTCGAACTGCGAATTGCTGAGATCTTCGTAATCGAATTTCATTGCAGGCATTCTTTCACAAGCCAACGGCGGTTGAAAGCGGTTTCGAGACGTTGAACACCTTCATCACCTCATCCCCCAGATGATTGATCACCTTCACGGCGATGCGTCCCTGCTTCGGCTTCTCGAATGGGCGTGACGTGTCGCTGTTCAGGGTCGCCCAGGCTTCGGCGTTGATCTCGGCTTTGAGGGTAGTTTTCAGGGCGCTGTAGGGGTCGTTGGCGCCGAGGAAGTAGGCGTGGCGGACGAAGAAGCTTTCTTCGTTGTAGTCGGTGTCCACGAACCAGCAGGCGATGCCGTCGGCACCGTCGCTGATGACTTCGCCGGTCTGGGGTTTGAAGACGTCCACGCCGCGGACAGTGATTTGTGCGTAGTGGCTAGTGGTTAGTGAAAGCGGGAAATCGCTTGGGGACAGAGTGGCGAGTGCCTTGTGGCTGGTGGTTAGTGCTGACGGCGGAGTTCCAGAGACCGTTTGAGACCACCCAGCATTTTGCTGATTTCGTCCGCCTGCCTTAGCAACGTCGCCAGCTCGACTGGGGACAGCATCTCCAGACGATTCGCGATGATCAACTGTGTCTCCACTTCGGCCAGCGACCCGCTCGCCACGCTTAGACTTTGCAGAAACTCCCCCGTCCCTGTCCGGGCTGCTCCCTCCGCGATGTTCGATGGCACCGATACCGCTGCCCGCCGCACCTGGCTGGTCAGCCCGAAACGTTCCTCCGGTGGAAAGTGTTTTGAAGCTCGGTAGATCAGCTCCACCAAGGCGATTGATTTCTTCCAAACTTCCAAATCCCGATAGCTCTTTAACATGCTCATAATTGGCCACCAGTCTGCCTCCTCTAGCCACTAACCACAAGCCACTAGTGCTCTGTCTGTCGTGAATTGAGGGGTGAAAGCGATTAAGCTTGTACTTTTTAGAATTGCGCCTAATTGGAGTGGGTGCCAATCAAATATCGCATCCGCCTCACGCCCTCAGAACGCGCGCAACTCCAGGCCCT
>CAINDV010000108.1 GCA_903847485.1 uncultured Verrucomicrobiota bacterium | reverse complement strand
TGGCGCGCCGGATTACGTCATCTCCCGCAAACGCGACCAACTTACCCTTGGTTACGCTGAGACCAAGGACGTGGGCTTTGACTTAGGTGCCAGCGAGCGCAGCGATCAACTCCAGCGTTACCTGCCGTCGCTCCCCAATCTCTTGCTGACCGACTACTTGGAGTTCCGCTGGTTTGTGGACGGCCAGCCGCGCGCCACCTTCCGCCTCGCCCACGCCGCTCCCAGTGGCAAGGTCACGCCGGTGGCGCCAGACGAACTCGAACGCGCCCGCCAACTCTTGCTGGGTTATCTGACGCAACCACCGGTGGACATCACCTCCGCGGAGTCACTGGCCCGCCGCCTGGCCAATCTTACGCATAACCTCCGTGACATCATTATAGGCGCGTTTCTGACCGGGCAGGCGTCGCAGCAACTCCGCGACTGGCGCGCGGCCTTTGCCGCCACGCTCCTGCCCGAACTCGCGCCGCACGTGGACGCCCAGCAGGAAGCCGCCGCCGTGACTGAGTTTGCCGATATGTTTGCGCAGACCCTCACTTATGGCTTGTTCAGCGCCCGCGCCACCAGCGGCAGCAGCCAGTTCACCCGCGCGAAGGCGCAGAAACTTATCCCGCGCACTAATCCCTTTCTCCGCACTTTCTTCGAGCAGATTACCGGCTCGGCATTAGATGACGAACCGTTCGCCGGCTTTGTGGAGGACTTGATTCAGACACTCGACCACGCGGACATGGCGCGAGTCATGGAGGACTTTGGCAAGCAAGGCAGCCGTCGCGATCCGGTCGTTCACTTCTACGAAACCTTCCTGCAAGCCTACGATCCCAAGCTGCGCGAACTGCGGGGCGTCTATTACACCCCCGAGCCGGTGGTGAATTACATCGTCCAGAGCATTGACCGTCTGCTCAAAGACAAGTTTGGCATCAAAGCTGGGCTGGCCGACCATACGAAGATCAAGGCAGGACAAACGTCGCGCCTGTCTCAAACTTCAAGCGTCAAAACAGAAGATGGAGACCGGCGCGACGCCTGTCCCACGGAAGAGTGCCATCGCGTGCTCATTCTGGATCCCGCCACCGGCACGGCCACGTTTCTCTACACGGTGCTAGATTTCATCCGTTCTCAATTCAAGACCAAGAAGAACGCGGGCCAGTGGAGCAGTTACGTCCACGAACATTTGCTGCCGCGGCTCTTTGGCTTTGAACTCCTCATGGCACCCTATGCCGTCGCTCATTTCAAGATTGGCCTGGCGCTGGCGGCGATGGATGAGGAACCACTCTTCCGCCAGCAATGGAGTTACGAACCACAGGGTAATGAGCGTGTGAACATCTTTCTCACTAACACGCTGGAGGACTTGGAGCATACCGCCGAGCAACTCGGCCCGCTGCGCGCCTTGAGCAATGAGGCTAACTCCGCCTTCGAGGTCAAGAGACACAAGCCCGTGCTTGTCGTCCTTGGCAATCCGCCTTACTCCGGCCACAGCGCGAACACCGGCGAATGGATCTCCAAGCTCGTCCGTGACTATTACTTCTGCGACGGCCAGCCACTGGGCGAACGCAATCCGAAGTGGCTCCAGGATGACTACGTGAAGTTTCTCCGCTGGGGGCAATGGCGCATCGAACAGACTGGTCAGGGCATCCTCGCTTTCATCACCAACCACGGCTATCTCGACAATCCTACGTTCCGCGGCATGAGGCAGAATCTCATGCAGACCTTCGATGAGATTTACGTGCTCGATCTGCACGGTAACTCGAAGAAGCTAGAGACTGTCCCCGACACGGGAGCCCCGGACAAAAATGTCTTCGACATCCGGCAGGGCGTAGCCATCGGCATCTTCGTGAAGCTGCCGCCTGACACACGGGCGAATAAGAAACCGAAAGGCCCCGCCAGCGTGCGGCACTGTCATCTGTGGGGCGCGCACCGGCAGTTGAAATACGATTGGCTGGGCGAGCACCACGTTGAGAATACCGACTGGACGACACTCGCCCCCGTGGCTCCGCACTATCTGCTAATCCCGCAAGACACCAAACGATTCAAAGAATACGAGCGCGGTTGGAAGGTTACGGAGATAATGCCGGTCACCGTCATTGGTCCCAATTCGCACCGTGATGGTTTCTCGATTGCATTTACATACGCGGAGGCATTGTCCCGCCTGAAAGACTTGGCCAACCCGAACCTGTCTCCCGAAGAGTTTTTGCGCCGCTACAAATTGAAGGAGAATGCCGATTGGACAGTTCGAGATGCCCGTGCGCACAATCTACGGCAAGTTACTCCGTTACGCTGCGTGTATCGTCCGTTCGATGAGCGCTAC
>CAINDV010000107.1 GCA_903847485.1 uncultured Verrucomicrobiota bacterium | reverse complement strand
TGCGCCGGTGTTGAGCCGGGTGGCATCGTCGAGGATTTCCAGCAGGACTTGTTTGTCGGCACAGCCGGGCAACCAGGCGTGCGGGGTGGCATCGTATTGCCAGAGGGCACCGTAATCGCGGGCTTGCCAGCGTTTGACGGGTTTGGGCGTGGCTTTGTAGCGGGTGTCGGGGGCGAGTTGATGGGCGATGGCCCAGCGGCGGATGCTGGCGCGGTCGGTTTTGAAGTTGAGACGACGATGGGCTTCACTGGCGGCGGCGCTGTAGGAGGACGGGGGCTTGGAAGAGAGCAGTTTGGTGATCAGGGCCGTGACTTCAGCGGTCCATGCCGGTTGGTGATCCCCGCCGGACCGACCGGGCGTCCAGGTTTGGGCGTGGCCTTGAGCGCAGGCTCGCAGGTAGTCCGTGCGCAGTTGGTAGTAGCGGCCGAGGCTGATCCCCAGTTCGAGCGCGACGGCTGCCGGCGAAAGGAGGCCGGAGCGAGCTTGGGCGAAGAGATGGCGGATTAGCGGCGCGGTAACACGGTGGGGGAGTTGGAGTTTTTCATGGCGCGCAAGCTAGCAGGAAGGTGGATTTAACGCTTTGAAACTGCTACCGGCCAGGGCTAGCCGGGCCGCCGTACGGCAGCCCGACTGGCCGTTTAGCAGGCTTCAGGCGGCGCTCAGGTTGCGTCCCCGCAGAGCCCTATCCTCCGCTGAAGCAAGGACACGTTGCGCCTGTGCAACTCAACGCCTCAAGTAAAACC
Source organism: uncultured Verrucomicrobiota bacterium (assembly GCA_903847485.1). Lineage (GTDB taxonomy): Bacteria > Verrucomicrobiota > Verrucomicrobiia > Limisphaerales > JAJXZI01 > CAINDV01. The sequence continues at coordinate 2,057 of CAINDV010000107.1, read as the reverse complement.
GCAACGTCTCCCTCATTATTCTAACTTTGATCGCACAGTCCTCTCTAGTTTTGATCGCACCACGACACGGAACCACTTCGTTATTGCTACGTACTCAGAAGATGGGAACCGAACCTGGCCGCAGGGTCATCGGGAGCATTTGATGAGGCCCACATGGCTAATTTCCCTTGGCTCACCAACTGTGTCGAGTGCCGGAATTTCGATCCGGGCAGCCAGTCCCCATCGCCATTCGTGAACTCCTCTTTCTGCACTTGGCGGATATCAACTTCAGATCTGAGTTGGCTAGAACCGTGGGTGTCGAACAGTACAACAGATCCTTACGCGTACCCTTACCGCCCTGTAATGAGCGATTTCATAAGCTACGCAGGAGAGTTTTACTATCGCGGTCTAGCCCAAGACGACGCGGGTGGGCTGCTCTACCTGCTGAGCCGCACGAACGTCAACGTAGAGAGCCTCGACGATTCGGTCGGGCCGGTGAACACCGATGATTCGTTTGTCCGCCTCGCGCCCCGTCCCGGCATAGAGAAGCTCACTTTCGTCCGCCACCCCACCGCCCCAACCGGCGGCTTCGCGACATTAACGAACCAGTTTGCCGACGCTTATTTCACCAACGGCCTGCTCGCAACCCAGCTCGTCCAACGGGTCGTAGTTCAGCCCGACTTCCTTTTCTCTACGGGAGAGCCAAGCGTCAGAGTCTATACCAATAATTACGGAATCGCGCTTTACCTTCCTGCTAGCTGCCAGCGCCGCACCGACACGTCGCGCTGGACGAACGGCAACGTCTTGAACGGAAATCCCGATGGCGACGGCCCCGGGGTCATTCGGCCTCCGGTCAAAATCGCTTTTGCCACGCCCGGTCGCTATGTGGCTGCTGCCGGTGGGCAAACTTACAGCTATCCGCATTTTTCCCTGTACCAATGGGCTTCGATCGGAATGGGGACGAACCTCGTGATATTCCCTGGCAACCAGACGAATCTGACCAGCCTGACGCTGAGCACCCGGCTGGTGAACACCAACGGGGCAAGCGAGCTGGAGTGGACGATGTTCGGCCGTCCGGGCGCGAACTACCGGATCGAAGGCTCCGCGGATTTGACGGTTTGGACGACGAATTCGGTGCTCACCAACACCAATGGCGTCTTCCAGTTCAGTCAGCCCGCCGATGGCACGCAGCATTTCTTCCGAGCCGTCCTAGAAAACTGAGCAGGTTTGCCAGGTCGGAGGCCGGGGCGCGTGCGCCTGGGACGGCGCTGGGATAGGGCGGTGAAAGTCCGCCTCTGATTTGACGAGAGATTTCGGAAGGAGAAGCGAATACAACCCTGCGCACTACAGCCCGATGGGAAGAATGGCGGCGGTCGCCAGACCGCCGCTACGGGGCCAAAAAAGAAGCGCGGCCCGCTGTGGCGAGCCGCGCCTGAAGGAGGAACTGTGCTGCGGGGCTTACTGGCGCAGGCGGAGGAATAGCTCCGGCGTGGCCGGTGGTGTAGGGCAGGCTTTCCAGCCTGCCGGTGCGGGCGACTTTCCAGTCGCCCGACGCGGAACTGGAAAGTTCCGCGCACCGGCAGACAAGAATGTCTGCCGCACAGGCCCTGCCCGCGCAACCCCCGCCCAAAATCACTGCGGCAGCGGCGCTGGCTGGGTAGTGGAGACTTTGGTCATTCACCCAGAAAACCCCAGCAAATCCCCCTCGCCCCATCCCCAATCCGCCAAGTAGGGTTAGTGAGGCAATGGGATGAACCTAAAGAGAGCATTTGACCAACCACAAAGAGCACAAAGATGGCTCTTGGAATAGGATGGTCCTTACCAACTGGGTGCAAGCGTCAGTCTGCCCACGGATCTGCAGTCCCAACTGGAGGCCGCCCTGCGCGAAAACCGCCACCTGCGCGAGCAACGCGATATTCTAAAAAAAACGTTGGGTATTCTCTCCGAACCGTCCCCGAGCGTTATGCACGGGTTCAGGCGATGAAGGCCGACCATTCCATCTTGAAGCTCTGCGCCAATCTGCAGGTGTCCCCCAGCGGCTACTACGCTTGGGAGCAGCGGCCAGCGGCGCCCGGACC
>CAINDV010000106.1 GCA_903847485.1 uncultured Verrucomicrobiota bacterium | reverse complement strand
GAGAAACAACGTCACCAGCAGCCGCCCCACGCGGCCATTCCCGTCAAGGAAAGGATGAATCGCCTCGAACTGGTAGTGCATCAGCGCGGCCACCACCAGCGGCGGCAAGTCCGATTCGTGCAGGAATCGCTCCCACGCGGCGATGGCATTCTCCAATTCCTCTGGCGGTGGCGGCACAAAGCGCGCCGTCGCGGGTGTTGAACCCGGCCGCCCGATCCAGTTCTGGATGGTGCGGAACTTCCCCGGCGCTGCCTGCCCTCCGCGCACACCCATCATCAACTTTTCATGGAGTTCCCGCACCAAGCGTACGCACAGTGGCAACTCGGACAAGCGGGGGATGCCATATTCCAGAGCCACGACGTAGTTCCCCACCTCGCGCAAATCCTCCGGGCTGCGTTCCACCGTTGCACCGGCCTCCGCCGCCAGCAATTCGCCGAGCGTGGCCTGCGTTCCCTCGATGCGGCTGGACAGCACCGCCTCGCGCCGGACAAACGGACGGAGGAGCAGGTGCGGATTGGGCAGCCGCCGTCCTTCCCCGGCTAGTTGACCGATCTTCCGATCCGCCTCGGAGAGCGCCTGCAACTAGCGCGGCGTCCATTCCAGCGCCGGGGGCAATGGGGCCGGCACAAAGGCCGAGTAATCGCCCTTCGGCAGCAGTTGACCCGGCATTTGGCCTGCGTTGGACATGGGCCAAGTATGCGCTCAAGTAAAAACAACGGCAACCGCTATTTGCGGAACGCTTAACATGTGAAAACAAGAAGATCCGTTGTTTCCGTAGCTGAAAACCACCAGCGGGTTGTTTTCGGATAACTGGTGTCCCGAAATGATGCTCGCAGTAACGCCGTTCCACCGGTCACCAAAGCTCCCTTCGATGGAAATTCCGAGGTCGGAGTCGAAGAACCACAAGTGCTCAAGCGCTGATAAGCGGCGATGCGAGTTGCTCACACTTGCACCACTCACCCGTCGCGGCGGAGCCGCGCGTGCGCCACAGGTGTTATCCGCGCCGCGGCTGTCGCTGTTAACCGCGTTAACGACACTCCCGCTTGATGATTCGTGCTGTTTCACCCGGTTTTGTTAACGGCTTGTTAACGCCATAAACAGCGGTTTTGTGGGTGTTTTCGGGTGTTTTTGCCTTGGCTGTTAGCACCGAAGGTGCATCCGGTGGGCAGTGAACATATGTGAAAACATTAGGAATTGCAGGTAGGACGGCATCCGGTGCCGTCTATTCGAGTCAAAAACGTAACCAGGACTTAACCAAACGACAGAAGAGCAACGCCAAAACGGGGTCAACCCCACTGCCCAATCGCCTGGCAACTGACCTATGTCCATCGCCTGCGCCGTGCGGGAGTGCCACGAGAAGCTGCACGACGGGTTGTCAAGCATGTCTTGGAAGAGGGGAATATGGTTCTTGCCATCCGGCCGTAAACGATTACAGTCAGCCCCTGAATGAAATCCGCGCTTCGAAACACGTCGCCGAGTCCGACTGGTGTGACCACCATCAAAGAGGTGGCCGCCGAAGCCGGTGTTTCTACGGCATCGGTGTCACGGGTGCTGACGGGGGTGAACGGGGGTGAACGCGGTGACCCGTGAGGTGCGTGAGCGCGTGATGGTGGCGGCGGCCAAACTCAATTACCATCCCAATCGCCTTGCGCACGGTTTGCGTGTCGGTCAGCGCAAAGTTATCGGCGTGATCATTCCCGATTTGCGGAACCCCTTCTTCACGGCCGTGGCTCACGGTGTTGAAGGAACTCTTTACAGCGCGGGCTATACCCTCCAACTCGGAAACTCCGACGGTCAACCAGAGCGGGAGCAAGCCCAGTTGAGCATACTGCGTGGCGAAGGTGTGGCGGGTTTGGTCTTCATTGCTGGCAACCGCCCGGCGGCCAACTACGACATGCTTCGGAATTGGGGAATCCCTTTGATAGCAGTTGACCGGTCGCCTGGCGGGTTGGAAGTCGATCTTGTTTGCTCAGATAATCGGGCGGGCATGCGCGAGGCGGTGTTGCACTTGTTGTCGGGGGGGTGCCAGGAGGTTGCGATTGTGGCAGGTAACGTCGGGATCGACGTTGCCGAGGAACGGCTAGGGGGATATTTGGACGCCTTGCGAAGCGCCGGAGTGGCGTTGCGGGAAGAACTCATCGTCCACGGCGATTTTCGGCAGGAAGGTGGCTATGCGGCGATGGCTCGACTGCTCGACATGGAGAAGCCGCCGAGGGCTGTGGTGGTCGCCAACAACCTGATGACACTGGGGGCGCTTAAGGCCATCGGCGAGCGCTCCATTCGCGTTCCCGAGGATCTGGCGATAGTTGCCTTCGATGACATGCCTTGGGCCACCTTCCTGAGGCCACCGCT
>CAINDV010000105.1 GCA_903847485.1 uncultured Verrucomicrobiota bacterium | reverse complement strand
CGGTTTGCAACCGGCTTTGAACGCCCCACCGCGCCGAGCCGGTTGCAAACCGGCGCTCCACCTGGGTTGCAGCCCTATTTGTCAACCAACCGGATAAGCAGGGAAGGAACTGGGCCTGGCCTGAACCATGAAAAGCTTTGCCTTCGCCAGCCGCCTCGCTACTGGCCAGCGACACCGTCAAAGTCCTGGACACGCTGATGGCTCATAAACCTCCGGGTATGGACTCGCCCGAAAGCAGCGTCAGAAGTGGATACCCTTTTATGAAATCCTTACGACAAACCAAAAACTTGCTGCCGTTGGCGGCAATGCTCGGCCTTCTTGGCTGTACCACACCCAATGCGTCCGTGCAATACACGCCGCCTGCTACAGCCACCTTAGCCAGCACTCGCGAAGCCAACGGCCTCAAAATCACCGTTGACCCCGTTTTCGACTCGGCTCGCTCCAAGGCTTACTTCAAGGCGGACACTTCGGGCATGGGCATTCTCGCCATCCATATCCGTGCTGAAAACACCAATCCCGATGCCAGCTTCCTGGTGCAGAAGAAGAATCTTCGCTTCGCGTCCGGGGCCAGCCCCCAGACGGGCGGGGCACCCCAAGCTGTGGAAGTGCGCAAGGATGCCGCCGATGTCGTTGGTGTGACCGGCACCGCCCTGCTTTCGGGACCGCTCTTGCTTGGAGCCTGTGTGGCGGTGAACAACGCCGCGGTCATCCAGCAAAACCTCACGCAGGCGGAAATGCGCGACCAGACCCTGTCGCCCGGGCAAAGCGTCAGCGGCTTTGTCTATTGCTCCGTCCCGAAGGGGAGCGTTTCGTCTGGGGGAATTCTGAAAATCGCGGCTCCCGACCTCCGCACCCAGCAAACCACACTCCTTGAAATCCCCATTAGCAACTCAACGAAGTAACTCTACTCACCTACGATCCCATGAAAACGAAATACTCTGTGAAAACCATGAATGCCCAATTTGAGTCGAACCGCCCGCCGCCCGCCGCGCTCCGTCTGACGGGTGTCCTTCTGCCCGTTGTCCTGCTCCTGTGCCTGACTGCTGGTTGCGGCACCGAACGGCGACAGGTCAAATTCCAGCCCTCAGCCGTGGGAACCATCTCGGCAGAGAAGAAGCTGCCGCTCTCGGCCGCGCTGGTGCTGGACAAGGACTTCAAGACCTACGGCATTCTGGTGAAACTGGTGGGCGGCAGCGCCAGCTATCAGATTGGGGACCAGCTCAGCACCTACGCACAGGACGTGAGCCGGAATCTCTTCAAGCAGGTGACGGTGGTGGACACGCCCGCCGGTGCCGCCGGCCAGGCCGACGTGGTTCTAATCCCCAGAGCCGTGCGCTCAGAGTATTACAACGCCAACCCGCTCAGGGTGCTGATCGTGGTCGAATGGACCGTGAACGACCGTGCCGGGCAGCAAATGCTCTGGCTGACCAGCATCGAAACCGAGACCACAGAAGGCCTGACCCTCTTCAGTCATTCCAAACACGAACGCATCGCCTTCCAGCGCGCGTTCGACGACCTGAGCCAGAAGACCCTCAAAGCGTTCAATGAATCACCGGAAATCATACGATTGACCGGGAACAGACAATGACGGTCTTGAATCGCGGAGTGTCAGAGGAGCAATATCCATCGGTTCTGTGACGACCGTGCGTCGAGTGCCCAACAAATAATCTCCTGCCATATGAGCATCTGGGAACGACTGTTTGGTGGTCGGTCGAAGCCGCAGACCTTTGCAAGGGCCAACCATCTACGGCCTTTGTCTTTGCAGTCTGCTTCAGCAGGCAACGTAGCCACCGGTCCAGCCCTGACTACAAAGGCCATTGATCCGGCCATCAGAACAGGTCCAGCGACCGAGCCATCGATCGACAGGAGGAGGTCGGCTCGATGCCAAGCCGATTTGGATCGGCTGCTGATCGAAGCTGCAAAGGCCGACAACTTCGAGGAGGTTGAGTCCCTTATTCGGGATGGGGCGAGCACGGAGGCCATCGACGAGGAATGGGGACCGCTGCTGCACTTGCTGGTGGCGGGCAACAGGGAGAGAATGATCGATCTCTTTTTGAAGTTAGGAGCGAACACGGAAGTGTTGCACAATGGGGGAACTCCCTTGCACAAGGCTGTAGCGCAAGGCAAAAGCGGTCTTGTCGAGAGCCTGATCAAAGGTGGTGCCGACAAGGAAGCGAGAGAAGCCACTGAAGGACTCACGCCTCTACACGTGGCTGCTAGCACAGGCATGAGTCAGATTGTGGAACTTCTCGTCAACCTGGGCGTGACGAGGGATCCTAGCAGCAAGCATCATCTCACTCCCCTGCATCTTGCAGCTATTCCGCCGGAAAAAGCTCTTCCTTCAATCAAGACGCCAAATGTAATCGCAATGTGGGACAGTAGGGCGAGAAAGACCGTCCAAGGCCAAATCAAGGCGATTCAACATCTCGTAAAGTCAGGCGCGAACTTGAAGGCTGCCAATGATGCCGGCCGTACGCCATTGCATGAGGCAGCAATAAGAGGACACACCGAAGTGCTGCAGTGTTTCCTTGAGCTAGGAGCAAATCCAGAAACTCGAGATGCCTCTGGGATGTCACCTATGGGATCTGCGGAGAAGTTGGGCCACCAGGCAGCCTTCACCCATCTGCTGGCGGCGAGGACTGCACGGGTGGCAAGATCGCAGATGGCGGGAAGCAACCCACAGGCGACACCGCGAGAAAACACACAGCCGCAATTCCAGGCGGACTTCGACATGATTTGGTCGCAGGCGGGAGCTGCCTTGGCAACGCAGGAAGCCGCCAGAGGATGCAAGTTTGGCGAAACCGAATACATCGCCAAGAGATTGGAGTTTGTTGCGGAGCGCATCAGAAAGAACCACACCATCAGCGATGACGAGTTGATCACCCTTGTGCATGATTACTACCGCAGGTCAGATTCCGGGTCAAAGGAAATGCAGGAAGGCGGTTTGGTCGAGCAGCGCAAAGAGCCAAGTCTCACCAGCAGCGAAGTAGTTATAAGCCCTGGTCCATTCTGCGGGACATGGGCATTCGATGAATCAGCGGTAAGGGCTACCATCCGCACGGAAGAAGGGCGCATTGTGGTCCAGATGTGGGACAGGGTTGATGAGGAGAAATTTGATATTTCGTGTGTTAGGATGACAGGTAAAGTTCTTGAATTCACAAGCAAAATGCCAAGTAGAAACCACACGACAAACCTACGAGTCACAGTCCTTGGCGAAAACGAACTTCAAGCCGAAATCGGCGTTGGCGCGTCCACTGTGGTGAAGAAACTGCATCGGGCGTGATGCTTAAATTGGCATTTGTTAACGACCGTGGAGCAGGAACACGACTTTGCCCCGACTCGCTGAACAGTGCTCCGGGGAGCGGCCAACCAGGCGGGCCATGTAGGCGCGGGGCTTCGTGAACGTAAGTGAAGGGGTCAGTTCTGAATGGTAGTTAGTTAAGTCCTAATTGTTTCTTGGATAGGCGCTTGCGGCGAGGAGGGTTCGGGAGGTTCTTGAGCATGTGCGCGGCCGCCAGTTGCTGCATTTCCATGAGG
>CAINDV010000104.1 GCA_903847485.1 uncultured Verrucomicrobiota bacterium | reverse complement strand
GGGAATCCTCGATGTCAGCGCTGAGCTGGGGGTCGACGCGCAGCGCCAGCCCAAGTGGCGCGACATCCTCGGGCACCTGAGCGACTTCCCCACGGCGACAGTCGACGGTGTGCGGCGCGTGCGCGGCGCGGAATCCGGACCTGCCGCCAGTCGCATCGGGCCCCAGCGCAGCAACAGCCGCATGGAACTTTCCGGGATGGTCTGGCCCACTGGCGTGGTGGGGTTGGGTTCCGATCCGGCGCTGCTCGAGATGCTACAGGAGGATGCGCTGGGCTGGCCGGAGCCCGAGTGGATCAATCACTTCAACGGCTTCAGCCAGACCTTCCCTGGCGCGGTCCGCATCGGCCACGATCCGCGTGACATCCTCGCCAAACTTTGCAAGCAACTCACGGTTGGAAGTCTTCCCAATTTAATGGTGTTCGGCGGCGGCGGCGGCATCGAGAACTGCTCCACGGTCCCCGCGACGATCAACGAGATGCTGCTGCAAACCCATGCCGGCGTGATGCGGCTTTTCCCCGTATGGCCCAGGGAACTGCCTGCGCGCTTCGGGCGACTCCGCACTTCCGGTGCGTTCTTGGTCAGCAGCGAACTGCGCGACGGCGAGGTGAAGACTCTTTTGATCGAGAGCGAGAAGGGGCGCGAGTGCCTCCTGCAAAACCCGTGGCCGGGCCAGCCACTTCTGCTCCTACGCAACGATCAGAGAGCCGAGACAGTGACGGACGATCGAGTTCGCTTCAAGACCGGCCCCGGGGAACGCATTTCCATCGCCCCCAACTCGCCGACCAAGTAGAGCAACCGGGAAACTCCAAGTCGCGGTTCAGTTCGAGGCGGCGGCGAGGTTGGTTTATCATGCGCATACTCGGCTTGTGTTTCAGTTGGCAGTCTGGGTAGCGAAGCGACTGCGATGGAGGTGCGCTTGTGAGTGGCGCTCTCCGGTCTCCAGCCCAAAGTGCCTGGCTCATCGTGGCGTTGCTGTGGTGCGTTGGCCTGCTCCATTACCTCGACCGCCAAATGCTGGTGCATATGCGGCACTCAATCGTGAGCGACCATGGGCCGGGCTTCCGAGGTCAGTTCGGTGGCCTCGTCATATTCGACGAACTGGTGGCCATTGGAACTGAACACGAACGGGCCATGATGGAGTTCGCCGACGCGGTAGTCCTTGCCCTGCTGCGAGCCGTGTTCGGGCGGAAGTCCTTCGCGCTTGGCTTCCATGATGGCCAGTGGAGTCGGCTCGCCGGTTGTCAGGAGTGGACGGCGAAGGCGGTAGTCGGTGCGGCCGGTGGGGCATCGTCGGGGCTTGCCATCCACGATGTCAATCTGGGCCGCCGTGACCTCCATGCGGATGTCCGTGCGCATCCATCCGCGTTTCTTCAACGCAGGGTCGATCAACTCAAACCGGGTCTGGGCTTCGTTGCGGGACATCAATCGTAGACTCCCTTGGCGAATGCCAACGCGCCTCGCGTCGCCGCATGGCGTCTCCCGCGATGGAGTGCCCCATCACCGTGGCGTCCATTGGAAAATTCAGCGCCCGCATTCATGCCCGTTTTGCTGCGATACCCGAAGACTGGGCGGAATCGAGGCCGTTGTCGAGGGACAATCCGGCGGTCGAGTCAAGTGGTTGGAATCGCCGGGAGAAAGGCAAGCCCAAGCGCGTGTAGAAATGCCGCCGCCGAGGCGAGCCTTACAGGTTCGCGTTAACAGCGAAAACGTCGTGCCTGCTTCAGGATTCAGGCTGTTTCGCCTTGGTTTGTTGACAAAACGTTAACGCATATGTCGATAGATTCGTTGGGATTTCACTGTGTTTTGCCTTTGATTGTTAACACCGGAGGTGCATCCGGTGGGCAGTGAACACATGTGAAAACACTGGGCTTTCAGGTGTGACTGTCGCCAGTGCCGTCCTGGTGCCGCCTGTTCGAGTCAAAAATGTATTGAGGACTTGATCAAACGGTAGCTGAGCAACACCCAAAACGAGGGCAACCCACTGCCAAGCGTCTCGCAAGCGGCGCAATTCAATTTCTGTATTGGGTGTCCCCTTGACTCGGTCACCCTCAACAGGGTGTGGTAATCTCTGGAATAGTCGGCAAAACACACTTCAGGTGGGGCCTAGTTGAGTGAGGGGGACATGCTAATTCCTGTAAATATCATAGTTCAATTTGAGAACTGGGTTGGACATTCCCTGTTGGGGCAGGTTTTTCCCGAGTCCCATTCTTCGCCGGTGTGGCCAGCAGGGCCGTGACCAGGCACAGGAGGGACGCCTCATTGCGAAAGACCTGAATTGCTCGGAATTGACAAGCAGTCGGCGCGCTAAACGTAGTGTCGCCAGTTTTGTCGTCGGTTTTCAGGCGGGGTTGGCATTGTGGATGCTCGACAGTGGGGTGGTTGGTGGGATGTGGTTTTTCCGGTGATCGACACCACACGCATTGCCGGTGGCGGGAATACTGGTGGAAGATGACACTGAGAGATGGGGGCAGGTGAGGGTCGATCCCCAACCTTCACACAGCGGGGCATTTGAGCGCCGGTGTGTGCTTCAAGTCGCCGATGGGGCGGAGGGTGGGATCGAGAGGTTTATGCTCTGTTTCCCAGGCAAGTTCTCGCAGCAAACCGCTGACAGTCAAGGCTAGTCTGCCACTACTCGGCCACTACCCACTCACTACTCGTTCACTGGAGCTTCCACTGAGTGCGACATGAGGTCGTTCCAGCAGTTGTTTGACATGAGAATCATGGAATAAACCTGTGGCTCCGTCCACAGTCGTCTATCGGCACATATGTAGCGCACTACATATGTGCCGATATGTGGTGAGGCGGAAGATGTGGTGCGAAGGACGCAAAACCCAATGTTCGCTTGGGCATTTGCCTCGGCCGCACCACATATCATTTGGCGTTCACAGCGTTCTGAGAAAGC
>CAINDV010000103.1 GCA_903847485.1 uncultured Verrucomicrobiota bacterium | reverse complement strand
TTTTACACCCCCAGCAGCATCGTCCGCCTCCTCACCGAAGTCATCGAGCCCTACCACGGGCGCATCCTCGACCCCGCGTGCGGTTCGGGCGGCATGTTCGTCTCCTCGGCGCGCTTCGTCTCCGAGCATAAGAAGAATCCCGCCGCGGAACTCGCCATCCACGGCGCCGAGAAAACCGGCGAAACTGGACGACTCTGCCGCCTGGTGGCCGTCCGCAAGGACCTCGCCGTCCACGGCCTCGAAGGCGAAATCAAACACGGCGGCAACATCAACAGCTACTACGACGACCCCCACGACACCACCGACCGCTTCGACTTCGTCCTCGCCAACCCGCCGTTCAACGTCAACGCCGTGGACAAAGAGCGGTTGAAAGACATGGTCGGCCCGGGCCGCCGCTTCCCCTTCGGCCTGCCGCGCACCGACAACGCCAATTACCTCTGGATTCAACTCTTCTATTCCGCGCTCAATGAAAAGGGCCGGGCCGGCTTCGTCATGGCCAACACAACAAGATGCGCGCATTCTTGCTCGATGAAGATCACCGAAGACGTCCGCAAATACGCCGCCGAACAAGGCATGACTGGAGAAGAGGCGTTGAAAAAGGGGATGGAAGAAAAACCCCACGAGTTCACCGAGAAGGGCAGCGAGCTTTGCGCGAAGGCGTGACCATATGAATCGTGAAAAAATTGTCGGCGAGTTTTCTGAGAACACCATCAAGGGCTACTTGGCCGACAAGATTTACGAAAAGCGCGGCCTGGCTCGGCAGCAATACATTGAGAAGTGCCAGGCAGCGTGGTCGCGAGTAAAATACGACCCCGAATACGAACGCAAAGTCATCGTAGATTTCTCCCAGCCGGTTACCCTCAGTCAGCTATTCGGATTGGACGGATTGGAAGTGGATTTCGCCGACACAGCGATGATGAAGCCCGTCGTGCATGGGTTCGAAGGTAAGACGGACATCGAGTGTATGGTCTTGTTGGCCGCGCCCGCTCAGAACAAGAGCGGGGAAGCTACTCTCGCAAAGGTCAGCGAAATGTTTCGGCCCGCCAATCCGAAACCGGAAGCCGAGAGCCTGGAGCAGCAGCCTTACTTGATGGCACTTTTTGACGTCCTCGGATTCTCTGCTTTGGTCACTGAAAAAGGCAGCGAAGCTCTGCTTGCAACGTATCAAGAACTCATCGCGAAGGCGGTCCTGAACACGAATTACACTGGCTTCGGGCGAATCAAAGTCGGGCCGAACCGGTATGGCTTTGGAGGCTTTTACGCGCCGGTGAACTACGCATATTTCAGCGACACCATCTTGCTTTGGACGACCAATCAATTCACACACGTCGCTCCGTTTCTCGCCAAGTGTGGGGATTTGATTTGTGAGGCGCTGAAAAACGGGATGCCGCTGAGAGGGAGCGTCTGTTTTGGTGAGGCTGTCATGCACAAAGCCTCTCACACATTCCTTGGCTCGGCGATGGTGGAGGCGAGCGACATCGAAAAGAATCAAAAGTGGATCGGCGCAACGTTGGGAGTCGGTTTCATGCTCAATGAATTGAAGGAGGCGGTGAGTGAGGCGCTGGTCGTTCCTCTATTTTGCGAGCACTTCAAATCCGACATGAAGCTGACGTTCCCATATCTGACGCTGGATTGGGTGAGCCGTTGGCGTGCGAAGGCCAATCCCGACCTCATCGCCACCCTCGAAGCGATGAAGGCGAAAGCGCCGGAGAAGAACAAACCCTACTACGACAACACGATTGCGTTTGTGCGATTCGCTGAACTCGACGATTTGGAAGCTCGCGGGCAATTCCTGCGCGCCACGACGTATCGGGTCTTGAACCTTGCGAGAATCAAACTCGATGAGATGCCGCTTCGCCCTGTCGTTCTCAAGGTCGTCAATGAGATTCCGCATTGCGGGTTTGTCTTGAAGTTGCCGCCGGAGTTTTTGGAGGCCAGCAAGGAATTGAGGGACTTGTTTGACAAAAACATCCTGTTTGTTAAGCGGCTCGACTACGCGAAGTTTCTTGAGAGCCTTCCCGACACGCCGGGAACTGGATTTAATTTGGCAGCGTCCGGGGTGGTCTTGTCAGTTGAGAAAAAAGATGTGGAGTATCTTGACGTATTCAACCTCGACCCAAACGCCCCTCCATCGGAGAAGGGAATGAAGCTCGAAATTGTGAGGTGATGTCGTTACACAAATGAAAACCCATTCCCGACGAAAACGCGAAGTCCACCAGGCGCTTCGCCGTCCCGCCGTGCGCGCCTTTCGGGTCTGGCGCGGGCAGTTCACGCAGGAGTTCGTTCGACAAGTCGCGGGAGTTTTAGCAGAATAATGAGCACGAAAACAAAACGAACCGGCAAAACAAAACATCGGCAGAGCGGCGTTGCCGCGCTGCACGAAGAACCGCCGCCGTATCGCGTCAACGGCGCTGCTGCCGGCCAAGAGCGGAAAGTGGTCTTTGACCTTGAGCTCTCGCCAAAGCGGGTGGTCAAGCCCTTTTTCGGCGACATCGCCGCAGGGAAGAACACCTACGTTTACGATGCGCACACCTACCACACGAAAGTTCCGCCTGAAGGCATTGAAAAGTTGGTCGAGTATTACACGCGCCCCGGCGACGTGGTTCTCGATCCGTTCTGCGGTTCTGGCATGACTGGCGTGGCCGCTACGCAGCGAGGGCGCAAGGCGTTGTTAAGCGACCTGTCGCCTGCGGCAACTTTCATTGCCCGCAACCTCAACACTCCGGCGGATGCGGACAAGTATCTACACGCAGTCCATGCGGTTCTTGAATCATCCGCAACGCTCGAACATTCGCTTTACGGCACGCACTGCCGAAGCTGTGGCGAGCTAGTCCCGATGCTCTACATGGTCTGGAGCTACGGCGTCGAATGCCCGCACTGTGGACGCGAGTTCGTGCTCTGGGACGTAGCGCGCGACGAGAGAGAGAGCGTGCGCGAGAGCAAGATTCTTTCGGAGTTCGATTGTCCGCACTGCAAGAAACACATGAAGAAACGCGGCCTGAAGCGGACAAAACGGCATCCCGTTCAAGTCGGTTACAAGTGTTGCATTCGCAGCCTAAAGGAAGCAAACGCACCGCTTGATGACTTCGACTTGGCTCAGTTGAAGCGCATTGAGCGCGCGGGCGTGCCGGACAGTTTGTGGTATCCCACCGACGCCTTCCCGCCGGGCCTCAACACACGGCAACCCATCGCAGCCGGGATTACGACTGTGGACAAGGCTTATACGCCGCGCGCCCTTCACGTGATGGCCCATCTTTGGGATGCAGCCTCTCGATGGCCGGACAAGGACATGCGCGACAAATTGCTGTTCACGATCACATCGCTCTACCAACGTGTGACGCTATTTTCGGAATTTCGGTTTTGGGGCGGCAGCGGCAACACGGCCAACTACAACGTCCCTTTCATAATAAACGAGCAAAACGTTTTCCGAACGTTCGCCCGCAAAGCGAACACGATCAGTTGGTATTTCAAAACCGCGCCGCGCTTCCCGCGAGAAGTCGAAGTCCACACCCAGTCCGCGTGTGGCCTAAAACACGTTCCTGACAAGTCGGTGGATTACATCTTCACCGACCCGCCATTCGGTGGGAACATCAACTACTCGGAAATGAATTTCCTTTGGGAAAGTTGGTTGGGCAAACGCACAGAGATAGCAGAGGAAGCAATCATCAACTCCGTCCAAGGCAAGGGCGCACAGGAATATCGCGTGCTGCTTTGCAAAGCGTTCCGTGAATGTCGGCGCGTTCTCAAGACGGGAGGATGGATGACGGTGATTTTCCACAATTCTTCCGACGAAGTGTGGAATGCGTTGCAAGAGGCGCTCTTGGATGCCGGATTCGCAGTGGATGGAACACAAACTTTCGACAAGGAACACGGCACGTTCAAGCAATTCGTGTCCGAAAACGCGGTTGGCTACGATTTGGTTTTGCATTGCCGCAAAACCGAAACTGCGCGCGTGTTCACGGTGCAGACCAAAGCGCACATTGTCTCCGCCGCCGCTGAATTCGTGCGCAGCCGGCTGACCGGCAGCGCCGAGCGTTACTTGGTCCGTTACCTCCACGTTGACCGTGCGGCCGAGGTTGACTACCGGAAGCTTTACGCAGAATGGTTGGCCGTCGCCATCACGGACACGTTGGTTTCGCTCGGTTTCGAGGAATTCCGAGCGGCGGTAGAAGAAGCAGTGCCCAAACTGAAACTCCAACCCAAACAACTCACGTTCGCCTGACATGGCCAAAGTCCAAACACTGCCAGCATTCACGCCTGACCAAAGGAACAGAGCACACGCGTTGCTCGCGGCGAAAGTCGCCTACATGATGGGGCGCAAGTTTGAGGAGGGCGATTGGGCGGATGTCTATTGCAAGGCCAAGGGCATCCCGGTCAGGGGATGGAGCAACCTGAACATTGACATCATGCACGATGGCCTCGGCGTCGAACACAAGATGCTCTGCTACCGCTCGGATGCCGACTTGGCGGAAGCGTTCGGGCAAACCTTCATGCACCCCGCCGCGACTCGTTCCATCCGCGTTCCGGCGACAAGTGTGGCCGCCGATAAAGCGATGCTGGAAATCTTCCAGCAGTATGCTGCCCTGATTCAGCAACGAACCAAGAAAGTCCGTGACGCCGCAACTGCCGGGAAATCGCCTGATATGCGAACCGGTTGGCTCTTGTGGCAGGAGAGTTTGCGTCAGTTCCTCTATTTTGAAGAACCAATGGTCGCTCCCAATCCAAAAGACTTTTACGCGGAGTGGCACGACAGCGGCGGCGGGGCGCGCAAAGCAAGCCGCAATCTTTGGGTCTTCGACAAGGCAACCGGTCACAAACGTTATTCGATCACCACGTCAGCCGGAGCGAAAATCCAGCCTTACTTCGATGTTCCGCCGCCCAACGATCAGAACGTGTATCTGTTCACGGTAATTGGCGAAGTGATTGGTGTCGGAATGGTGCGCGTGTGGCTGACCATCGCAACATTCCGGGAATTGAAACGAGTGCTCGGCGAATTCGACACCACGAAGCTCAGTGAATTCGTGTTGAGAAAACTTGAAGGCGTTTCCCCCAGTCTGACAGTCCGTGAGGGGAACGAACCGGCGGCTGAAACCGTTCTTCTCAAGGCGGAGGCTTACTTGAAACTCAAAGCGGTGTTCCCTGGGGTGAATGATGATAACAGTTTCCAGTTGTTTCTCGAATTCTTGGGCAAGTAGCAGCGGTAGTGGTTGGTCGAGAACGTGATGGGTTTCTAAGCAAATCCCGTTTGCGCGCGGCGTTGGTGCGGTTGAATCTCGCGCGGCCGCCCGAGGCCATCACCGCCGCCGTGGATGAATTGACCCGCGACCGTTCGGCCATGAGCCTGGAAGCGGCGAATTGTGAGTCGTTGTGACCGGCATTGACACCCACGAACCCTGGCTCACCACCAGGCGCAGGCGACGGGCTCACCACCGTCACATCAATGTCCCGTAGAGCGTGGTGCATCGCGAGGTGCCCACCACGTTCGAGGGAGGCTTTCAAGCGTAATCCTCTTCGAACCCTGCCTAGCCGTGTCATCTGTGAAATCCGTGGTTAGTTCATCTACGTGGGCGCTGTTTAGTGGGGCAGCCGTCCCGGCTGCCATCGTCACAGCGACCGTTCCGGTGGTTGTGGCGGCTGCGGGCGGGGCATCTACAGTTGCTTTCACAGGCGCGACGACTACACCACGGGGGCTGGCTATCGGTCGGGCGAACCTGTAGTTTGC
The DNA here is from genome assembly GCA_903847485.1 of uncultured Verrucomicrobiota bacterium. Taxonomy (GTDB): domain Bacteria; phylum Verrucomicrobiota; class Verrucomicrobiia; order Limisphaerales; family JAJXZI01; genus CAINDV01. Next base: position 5,551 of record CAINDV010000103.1, on the reverse strand, counting down.
GTTGAGTGTTGGCGCGGAAACAAATTTTTATATGAATACTGATTCACATCCAAAATACACCGGTCTGGCTCGTAGCGGCGACTCGGCAGAGCGCCGCCTTTCTGAAACTGCGGAGTCAGCGGCGCTCTGTCGAGACGCCGCTACGAATACGCCCGGCTTCGCGCGGCGCGACTTCCTAAGACTCGTCGGTGCCAGCGCCACGGCGGCGCTCGCGTTCCGGCCGTGGCAGTTCGCCATGGCCGGGCCGTTCACGCGCGCCGATTTTGAGAAGCTCGTGCCCGCCGACAAGAAGCTCTCGCCAGAGTGGGTGAAGTCACTCACGGCACGCGGCGAGCGCGAGGTGTATCGCGGCGCGGACCTCGCCAAGATCGGGATGCCCATCGGCGGGATTTGCGCCGGCCAACTCTACCTCGGTGGCGATGGCCGGCTGTGGCACTGGGACATCTTCAACCGACACGTCGGCACCGGCGCGGAGCATTACGCCAAGCCGATGCCGGCGGCGTCGCCCCTGGACCAGGGCTTCGCGCTGCGGGTAACGGAGGACGGCAAGTCACAGGAGCACACTCTCGACGCGGCGCATTGGAAGGATGTGTCGTTCATTGGCGAGTATCCCATTGGCTATGTCAGCTATACCGATCCCGCTTGTCCGGTGAGTGTAAGTCTGGAAGCCTTTTCGCCATTCATCCCTTTGAACACGGAGGACTCATCGTTGCCCGCGACAGTGCTGGAATTCACCTTGAAGAACACCGGTGCCGCCGCGGTCGAGGCTGAACTCGCCGGCTGGCTGGAGAACGCGGTATGTCTGCATAGCGGTCAGAAGCGCGATGGCCTCCGCCGCAACCGCCTGGTCCGTGAGGCGGGCCTGCTCTTTCTGGAATGTAGCGCCGAGGACGTTCCGCCCGGCACGCCGAGCGCGCGCGCGGACATCGGGTTCGATGATTTCGAGAGCGAAACCTATGGCAACTGGACGGTGACCGGCACTGCGTTTGGCAGCGGGCCAGCGGAGGTGGCGAAGGCCCCCGCGTATCAGGGTGACTTCGGCGCGAAAGGCAAACGACTGGTCAACAGCCATGCCTCCGCGCCCGGCAGCGACGTCACCGAGCGCGATGCCGCCACCGGCAAACTCGCGAGCCGGACGTTCGCCATTGAGCGGCATTACATCACGTTCCTCATCGGCGGCGGCAATCACAAGGCTAAGACGTGCATGAACTTGCTCGTGGATGACAAGGTCGTGCTCTCTGCCACCGGGGCCGCGAACAACCAACTCCAGCCGATGAGTTGGGACGTGCGCCAATGGGTCGGCAAGACCGGGCAACTCGTCATCGTGGACGATCAAACCGGTGCCTGGGGTAACATCGGCGTGGATGACATCGTGTTCAGCGACCGACCGCGCGAGGCCGTCGGCCCGCTGGCCAACGAAGCGGATTTCGGGACGATGGGAATCGCTTTGCTCAAATCAGAAATCCGAACCGACTTAGAGACTGATACTGGTGCCACAGCGTTGAGCGAAGGGGAGCCGTCGCAAACGGTGTTCTTGACTGGCGATAAGGGCGGAAACGACACGAAGAAACCTTTCAGCCAGAAACTTATTGGTTCACTGGCCCGCAAGTTCAAGCTCGCACCTGGTGCCTCGGCGAAGGCTACCTTCGTTCTTACCTGGTTTCTGCCTAACTTGAAGATAAACCGTCTGCCGCCCGGCCGTTCCTACGCGATGAAGTGTAACTCTGCCCTCGGCGTCGCGACTTATATGGCGAAGAACTTCGCGCGCCTTAGTGGCGACACGCGCCGGTGGCACGACACTTGGTATGACTCGACGCTGCCTTATTGGTTCCTCGACCGCACGTTCCTGAACACCTCGATCCTGGCCACCTCAACTTGCTTCCGTTTCGGCAATGGCCGCTTCTATGCCTGGGAAGGCGTCGGCTGCTGCGAAGGCACCTGCGGCCACGTCTGGCAATACGCCCACGCCGTCGCCCGGCTGTTTCCTGACCTTGAGCGAGAGACCCGTGAGAAGGTGGACTTCGGCCTTGCGTTGCAACCGGATGGCGCGATCCATTTCCGGGGTGAGTTCAATAACATCCCCGCCATTGACGCGCAGGCCGGCACCATCCTGCGTGCCCTGCGAGAGCACCAGATGACCACTGACGACGCGTGGCTGAAGCATAACTGGCCGCGCATTAAGAAAGCCACCGAGTGGCTTATGGCGAAGGATGGCGACAGCGACGGACTTATCGTCGGCAACCAACACAACACCCTCGATACGGATTGGTATGGGCCGGTGGCATGGTTAAGCGGGCTTTATCTCGCCTCGCTGCTGGCGGCTGCCGAGATGGCCGACGTGACGGATGACCAGGACTTCGCGACTAAGTGTCGTGGCATCGTCGAGACTGGGCGCAAGAACCTTGTCAGTCAGTTATTCGACGACGGCTACTTCATGAACAAAGTGGACCCGAAGCACCTCGACGCGATCAACTCCGGCACCGGCTGCGAGATAGACCAAGTGATGGGTCAGAGTTGGGCCTTCCAGGTCGGGCTGCCGCGTGTGTTACCGGAGCAGGAGACGCGCGCCGCGCTGGCGTCGTTGTGGCGCTATAACTTCACGCCCGACGTCGGCCCCTATCGCGAGGCTTACAAGGCGGGCCGCTGGTATGCTATGCCCGGCGAGGCGGGCCTGTTGATGTGCAGCTTCCCGCGCACTGACTGGGACTACGCGCAGGCCAAAGGCAAAGGCCCGGAGTGGGCGGCGGGTTACTTCAATGAGTGCATGAACGGCTTCGAGTACCAAGTCGCCGGACACATGCTCTGGGAAGGTATGTTGACCGAAGGCCTGGCTATCACCCGCGCCGTGCATGACCGCTATCATCCGTCGCGGCGCAATCCCTTCAACGAAGTCGAGTGTGGCGACCACTATGCCCGCAGCATGGCCAGCTATGGCATTTTCCTCGCCGCCTGCGGCTACGAATACGACGGCCCGAAAGCCGCGCTTGCCTTCGCCCCGCGCCTGACACCTGATAACTTCAAGTGTGCGTTCACTACCGCGCAAGGCTGGGGTGCCTTCAGCCAAAGTCGGAACGGCCATGCGCAAACCAACCGCATTGAAGTTAAGTGGGGCGGGCTGCGCTTGAAGACCCTGGTGTTTGAACTGCCCGCGGGAGTCACCTTGAAAGCGGCCACGGTGTTAGTTGGCACCAAGCCGATTCCAGCACAAGCCGTCCACACCGGGCAGCGCGTGGAATTGCTGTTGGCTAACGACGTGACTTTGCGGACGACGGAAACCATTAGTGTAAAACTGGAATTCGCCTGAGCCTGTATAAATGCCGACCGTGGTAGGGCGCGGCTCCGGCCGAGCCTCGACGGCCGCCACCGCACGCTGGTTCCGCAAGGCTCGGCCGGTAGCCCACGCCCTACCACGCCGGGAGTTTTCAGACACGCTCTGCGGCTATCCGCTGGCGCTGCTCCGCAGCTTTGGGGCGCGCTCTGCAAAGCTGATTGGCACCGGAAAAACCACCGAGGATTGTCCTTCCACGAGGGTGGACATTTGCTAGGCTGACGCCGGTTCAACGACCTATCACAACCATGAAAACTACCGCGATCTTCGTTCTCGCCGCCGCTGGGTTGCTCGCTGGCGCGTCACTGACTCACGCCAGCCAACCAAGCCTCTCCGATCCCGCCGGCCCGCCGCCCGCCGCTACCAACCCGCCCATCACCTGGGTGGACCTCGGCACCAAGGCCACGGCGCAATACTCTGGCGACGTCCTCACCGTCGCCACGGCAGCCGATGGTGCAGTGCGGTTGCGCTACGCCTTCCAAAAGCTCGACGGCGAGGTGATCGGCGAGGGTCTCTGGCTCAATTCCACCGTGGCCGGCGCAGCGGCGAGCCGCTTCCGCGTGGTGGCGGATCGCGTTGGACGCGACGGCGCGGAATGGAGCGTCGGCATTTCTGCCGGTGTGGAAACGGGTCAGCCAGCGATCACGCCGACAGAAATGTCGGCGCTCCGACGGCCCGGTTTATGGCTGTAATGCGCGGTTTACAAACCGTGGAACCTTTCCAGCCTGTAGCCACTGGCTGAGTTGATTATCCCTATGAAAACACTAACGCTCCGCTCCAATCTCACCCTCACCGCCGCCGTCCTGCTGCTGGCCGCCGTGCCGGCGGCGCTGGCCGCTGATCCGCCGTCCGTGCCCGAGGACGGCTGGGTTGTCAACGGCCAGGTCAACGCCATTGTCCGCACGGCGGATGCCGTCTATCTGGGCGGCGCTTTTACTGCGCTCGGCCCCAACCGTCCCCATGGCGTGCCCGTGGATACGACGAGCGGCGAACCCGTGGCCGCCTACCCCAAGGTGAACGGAACCGTGCGCTGCTGCGCGCCGGATGGTGCGGGCGGCTGGTATATCGGCGGGGAGTTCACCCAGGTCGGCGGTTTCAGCCGCGCTCGCCTGGCCCACATCCAACCCAACGGCACGGTGGATCCCGCTTGGAATCCGAACGCGAACAACACGGTGTGGACTTTGGCGTTGTCGGGCTCGACGGTCTATGTGGGGGGAGCGTTCACGACCATCACCAACTACAGTGTCTCCTCCACTCGCAATCGCCTGGCGGCGATCGGCACAGATGGCACGTTGACGGATTGGAATCCGAACGCGGGCGGAACGGTCCAAGCCTTGGCGGTTTCTGGCTCGGCGGTCTATGTGGGGGGATTGTTCCAGACCCTCGGTGGCACGACTCGCAAACGCCTGGCGGCGGTCGGCACGGACGGCGCGTTGGCGGATTGGAATCCGAACGCGAACAACGTGGTCTATGCCTTGGCGGTTTCCGGCTCGACCGTCTATGTGGGGGGAACGTTCACGACCCTCGGTGACACGATCACTCGCAATCGCCTCGCGGCGATCGGCACGGACGGCACGGTGGCGGCATGGGATCCGAACGTAGGCGGTACGGTCTATGCCTTGGCAGTCTCCGGCTCGACGGTCTATGTGGGGGGACAGTTCACGACCCTCGGTGATACAATCACTCGTAATTGCCTCGCGGCGATCGGCACGGACGGCGCGCTGGCGGCGTGGAACCCTGGCGCGAACTTCGCGGTCTATGCCTTGGCGGTTGCTGGCTCGACGGTCTATGTGGGGGGAGCGCTCACGACCCTCGGTGGCGCGACGCCTCGCAATCACCTCGCGGCGATCGGCACAGACGGCACGGTGGCGGCGTGGAACCCGAATGCGGACGCCTCGGTCGTAACCTTGGCGGTTTCCGGCTCGACCGTCTATGCGGGGGGAACGTTCAAAACCCTCGGTGGCTCGCCTCGCAATCGCCTCGCGGCGATCGGCACGGACGGCACGCTGGCGGCGTGGAATCCGAACGCGGACGCCACGGTCCAAGCCTTGGCGGTTTCCGGCTCGACGGTCTATGTGGGAGGAGCATTCACGGCCCTCGGTGGCACGCCTCGCAATCGCCTCGCGGCGATCGGCACGAACGGGACGCTAGCGGCGTGGGATCCGAACGCGAACGACACGGTCAAAGCTTTGGCGGTTTCCGGCTCGACGGTCTATGTGGGGG
>CAINDV010000102.1 GCA_903847485.1 uncultured Verrucomicrobiota bacterium | reverse complement strand
CCGTTCGGCAACGTCGCACTGCCGCTGTCGTCGAGGCTCGGCAGGAGCCTCGCCCTACCGCTGGGCGACTTTTCAAACACGCTCTAAGCCGATTAGTCTGGCGACGGGCCTATTCTTCCCGCACGCGATAGAACCGCTGCGGAACGGCACCCGGCGTATCGTTCAAAATCAGCGGCCCATTGGTTCCGGTCACTGGAGGCAACTGCTGCCAGACCGGGTTGGCCAAATAGTCCTTGTATTGCAGCCAATACTGGCGTCCGCCGATGGCGTGGACTTGGAACTGTATCTGTCCGCCGACGGGTCCAGTGTAAGTGCTGAGGGATAAGGCGTCTGTCCGCACCTCTAGGTTGGCAGGTTGGCTCGTCACCGCATTGACCTGATTGGCTACTAACACATCGTAACTACCTGCCTGCGCCGACGTGACATTCACCAGCGTCAGCGTGGGCGACACTCTCCCGGTAAGCAGCACACCGTTAAAACGCCATTGGTAACTTGGCCCCGGGACACCGTTCGCCTCGACGGTGAACACTGCCGTCTCGCCCGAACGCACTGTAAGGCTCTGCGGATGGCGCGTGATCGTTGGGGCAGCCATCATCGTTACCACCGCCACCTGGCTGGTCACCGCCCCGACTGTGTTGGTAACTACCACATCGTAAGCTCCCGCGTCGGCCGCTTGGAAATTCGTCCGCACTAACACTTGCGAACTCGCGCCGCCGATGGCAACGCCATCTTTCCGCCACAGATATGAGGGCGTCGGCGCACCCACGGCTTCGACATACAGCACCAAGTCATATCCGACTGCCACCGGTTGGCTCAACGGCTGGAGTGTAATGGCTGGTGCCGCCGGATCAGGCATCAGCGCCAAGTCCACCACTACGTTGGTATCACCAGTTACCGCGACCAGGAAGCCATCCACGCTGCCCTCGCCATCAAGGATATTGGTGCCGGACATCCCACTGACTTGATAGCTCAAGGTTCGCGCTTCATTGGTGAACGGCCCCCACTTCAACGTCCGGTTGGCCACGCTCCACACGGCGGCTGGCGCGGCGGCGAAGGGCGTGATCCCGTAAGGCACGGCTTCCACCACCGTATAGGCACTCACGTTGCCAATGGGCGTCGCCGACAACCGGACCAGCGGCGCATAGCCCGGACTGTTCGTGATGCTTCGCGTCACCGTCAGGCCGGTCGTGCTGGCGGGCGGTTGATAGTATCCCACCGCCGCGTCGCTTGGCTCCCAACTGGACAAGAAGGCCCGCAATCGCAGCGTGGTGATATTGGAGAATTGCAGCACGCCGGCATACAACGCGGAGTTAGTCGTCGGCACCGTGCCGTCCAGCGTATAGCGCAAACTCACTCCGCCAACGGCACAAGAGGCAGCCACGCTCACCGGCAAGGTCGTGCTACTCTTGGGCGTCAACACCGGCGTGGGCAGCTTCGACGGCTGCACCGGTGGTAAAACGCCGCCACTCCCGGTAACCACCAAGTTACTCTGTCCCGTCACGGCGGCGGGATAACCATCCACGCTCGCCCGTCCCTCACAGACGAAGGCTCCTCCCGTTCCTATAACCCGATAACTCATCACCGCCGCTTCGTTCGTGAATGGCCCCCATTTCAGCGTCCGGTTCGTCTCATTCCAAACTGGATTCCGGGTCGTCTCGGGCGGTGTCAATCCCAGTGGCAAAGTCTCCGTCACCGTGTAGGCACTCACGTTGCCATGCGGTGTGGCGGTGAGAGTGATAAGCGGTGTCGCGGTGGCATTCTCCGTAATGGTGCGCACCACTTCCAGCCAAGTTCCCGTGTCATTCGTCACCGACCCGTAATAGCCGACCACCGCATCGCTCGGCTGCCAGCCGGACAAGAAGGCCCGCGCCCGCAACGTGGTAGTGGTGGTAAAGTTTAACCCGTTGGAATAGAGCGCGGAACTTACCCCCGGTGTCGTACCGTCCAGTGTGTAGCGGATTGCCACCGTCGCCACCGCGCAAGTAATCCCCACCGTGACCGGCAATGCCGCACTGAAGCCCGGTATCAGCACCGGTGCCGGCAGGCGCGGCGGCTCCACCGGCAGGACGATCCCGCCGCCCGCGCCGCCAACCACCAAGTTAGTGTCGCCTAACTCCACGCCCGCGCCATCCCGGCTCCAGCGTGCCCGCACCGTGTAACTCCCGGCCGGACCAGTCGCCTGGTAAGTGAAGGTCTGGCTATTCGTGTCGAAGAATGGTCCCCAGCGGATAACTCCGTTGCTCCACACACCGCCGCCGCTCACGCTGGCAATCATGAGTTCGCCGGGCACGGTTTCTTCAAGCGCCTGACACACCGCGCCGGTGCCGGGAGTGAAGCCAAGGTTCATCACCGGTGCCCAAGCCCCGTTGGTCACCACCGAGCGAGTTAGCGCCGCCGGGCCAATAGTAGGCGGGGCGGCGTAGTTCGCCACGGCGGTCACACTGGGTAGAAAGCCATCCTTGAACGCCCCCGCTCGGATCACCGCCGCGTCCGCCAGATACACTGCGCCGGTGTAAAGCAGTGACGCCGTCGTCGGCACCGTGCCGTCCAGTGTGTAATAGATCACCGCACCGGGTGTCGCGCAGGAAATCACCACACTTACAGGGGCCGCGCCGTTGTCGGGAGTGACGGTGATTTCATCCAGGTTAGCGAGACCCTGACCGGCTGACTCGAAGCGGATGGTGTTTCCGCCGCCGCCGTTGAGCGTGACTCTCTGCGCCAGAGTATTCCAGTTAGTCCAATTCCAAGTCGTGGCGAACGTGAGATCGTTGGTGACGCCGTTGACGATGAGTCGCCCGGTGCGTGAACTGGCTTCGAGCGCGCAGCGGATCGAGAGTGTGGCCGCGCCACCCGCCCCGCCGCTGACACTGTCAAATTGAAGGAATCCGCCAGCGGTTGGGAAGTTCGCGTAGCCCGAACCATTGAAGCCAGCGTTCGCAGTGTCATTGGTGACGCCACCACCAGAGGAGGCGGACTCGGCCTGGAGAGCCTCGGACGCGAAAACCGGCGTGGCCACCTGCAAAGGCGCGCTCGGCACGCTGGCGTCTGGCCCGCCAAGGATGGTCGCCGTCGAATCCGGCGGCTCGAACTTCCACCGGCCATCCGCCCAGCCAACGCCGCCCACGGTGTAGGCACCCGGCCTGCCGCTGATGCGATAGGAGACCACCACCAACGGCAGGTTGGTGTATGGACCCCAGCGCACCACGCCCAACTCCGGCAGCCATTGGCCGCCGCTGTCAATGTCCACCGGTACGATTTGCACTGGCAGGCGCTCCTCAATGGTGAAGCAAGCGGCGGGCGGGGCGCTGCTGTTGGTCACGATGACTCCGTTGGTGATGACCACCAGCGGGAGATTGCCCACGTCGTTCGTAACGGTGCGGTAGTAGCCCATGTCCGTGCGCACGGCCGGCTCCACGTAGTAGGCGTAAACCGCCTCGCTGTCCGTCATGCCGGTCTTAAACGCCCTCGCCCGCACCATGGTGAGTTCGGTGAAGAACAGGTTCGTGGTGAACACCGGCGAAGTCACCGTCGGCACCGCGCCGTCCAGTGTGTAGCGGATGACTGCGTCCGGCGTAGGGCAGGAGAGGTGGGCACTTACCGGCACCACGGTGCCCGAAGGCGGGCTGAAGGTGGGGTCGGCCACGGTTTGGGCAGTGGAAGAACTGGCTACGAAAAGGCATCCCAGAAGGCAAGCAAGCCCTGCCAACGCGCGCAGCGGGCCCGCCTGTGGCGCAGACATTCCTGTCTGCCATGCCGCGGGCTGGCCAGCCCGCCAGACGCTGGAGTGGTTTGGTGACGCCTTTCCCAGTCGCAGCGCCGCCGACTGGAAAGTCGGCGAAACGGCAGACTCGAAAGTCTGCGCTACGACCTTGGGGCCGGATACCCGCTTGCCACGCGCACCCCCGGCGCCTACTCTCCTGCCATGTCTGCCAGCGAGCCAAATCCCGGCCTCGACCGCGTTCGCTTTGCGCTGCGGGCGACGGGCGTCAAATCCGAAGCCGCCAATCCCCACCGCAGCGGCGTTCACTCCCGTGGCTACCTGCCTCATGTCAAGCGCGAGGGCGCTTCCTACTTTGTCACCTTCCGCCTCGGCGACTCGCTGCCCAAGGAAGTTCTGCTCGAATATCAAGGCGAGCGCGCCGAGCGCCTGCGCCGGTTGCTGGCCGCTGGCACCACGACGAAAAGCGCACCCTCTGCCGGCATGACGCCGGATACGAAGGAAGCAATTGACCGCGACTACCGTCGCAAAGTGGAACGTTACTTGGATAAGGGAGCGGGTGCCTGTTGGCTTCGTCGCCCCGACCTCGCCGAACTGGTGGCCAACGCCCTGCGGCACTTCGAGGGACAACGATACCTGCTGACGGCGTGGGTGGTCATGCCCAACCACGTCCATGTCATGGTCTGGCCGATGCCCAACTACTTGCTGGGCGACATCCTCCAAAGCTGGAAAGGCTACACCGCGCGCGAAGCCAACAAAATCCTTGGCAGCACCGGGCAAACGTTCTGGCAGCCGGAATCCTTTGACCGATGGATTCGGAATGACGAGGAAAAGGCCCGCATCTGCCGCTACATCGTGAACAACCCCGTGACCGCCCGGCTCTGCCCCACGCCGCAAGACTGGCACTGGAGCAGCGCCTGGCCGGGTTGGTAGAACCCGCCGGAGAAACCACAGCCGTAGCCACCGTCCGAACGTTGCCGCCGGGGCGTAGCGCAGACATTCCTGTCTGCCGTATCGCGGGCTTTCCAGCCCGCGCGGCGTTGGGATTATCCGAAAGCTCGCTTCCGCAGCGGCGCGCCGCAGACTGGAAAGTCGGCGGAACGGCAGACTGAAAGTCTGCGCTACGCCGAAGAGCGCTGCTGTGATCCCGTAGCGCGGACATTCTTGTCCGCCGTTTCGCGGGCTTTCCAGCCCGTTAGGCCAGAGCCACTTCAGCCATTGTCTTGGCTTCATATCGTCCCTTTCAATTGAGGGTGAAGGAGACGTGGGGTTAGTGACCGGGTTTCCAGCACAGCGGGGCACCGGCACCGTCGTTGTGGTAGGTGCCGCCTTGGTTCTGGAGCAGGCCGGCGCGGGTTACGAAGTCGGCGGGGATGGCGGCGGGGCCGGTGGGCCAGGGTTGGTTGTTCTTCCAGGCGGCGGCGTAGGCAGCGTATTCGGCGGCGGTGATGACCCAGTTCTGGTTGGCGTCGGCGGGGTGGAAGACGGTGTTGTTGAACTCATAGCAGCCGAGGTCCACCGTGCCGGCGTTAATGCGGGGGTTGCCGTCCAGGTCCAGCGGCGGGATGGACGGAGCGCCATTGGTGCCGGCGTTGATGCACGGCGAGGTGCTGCGCAGATGGTAATCCCCGTTGACCGGGTCAAAGAACGCCGGGGCCACGTCCAGCAGGTTGTCGGCAATGTCCCACACGCCATACATGCTGTGAACGTCGTTGTAACGGAAAGTCTTCCGGGAGCCGGTGCCGGCCAGCCAGACATCCGCCCCGTTACCGCTGGCGGAATTGCCCCAGATGATGTTGTTGAAGACGTTCAACAGCTCTGAAACACCACTCACCTGGAAAACCACACCGCCGCCACTGCCTGAGGAGGTGTTGCCCGTGACTGTGTTGTTGATGACGAAAAGAGTGGAAGACGCGCTTACCCAGATGCCGGCACCGCTGGACGCAGTGTTCTTTATCACAAGATTGTCGGCGAGAGTAATGGTGGGGGCCGACGCGTAGATGGCCCCGCCGGATTGTCCGGAATTCGAACTAAACAAGTTCCCTAAAATCGCCTGAGTTCCGCCACCAACCCAAACGCCGCCCGCCGAGCCGCCGGAGTTAGCCGTGATGTTGTTGTTGCTGATCGTCGTTGAAGAGGTGGTATAGACGCCACCTGCATAGGTGACGAGGTCAGCGTAGTTACCCGCTGGGGCGGAATTCGCCGCGATGGTGTTGCCGCTGATCGTCGCCCCGCTACCGACGAAAATTCCTCCAACGTAGATGCATAAGACGTTTCTGCCGTTTCGAGAGGCGGAGTTACCACTGATCGTGTTACCGCTTATGGTCGCTCCGCCGCCAACGTAAACTGCGCCAGCGCTGGTTTGGTTGGGTGCGAACCCGTCTGAGGCGCGATTGTCCGTAATACCGTTGTCAACAATTGTCGCTGCCCCGGCTACGTAGATCCCACCGGCACTAGCGCCTTGGCCCGACGAGCCTGAGTTTCCTCTGACAATGTTGCTGGTGATTGTGGCGGTCCCGCCGACGTAAATCCCACCGCCGACGGAATACCCGCCTGAGCACGAATTCGCAGTAACGTTGTTGCTTGTAATCGTGGCATTTCCGCCAACAGAAATACCGCCGCCGCCGCCTGGGAAGCCACCGCCTTGGTTACCGCTAACAGAGTTGCCAGTAACCGTGGCATCTCCGGAGATATAGATCCCGGCACCGCCACCCGTATTTGGACTGTAGGAGTTTCCGTTGACGGTGTTGCGAGTGATCCACGATGCGGCTGGGGCGGAGACGGAAATGCCCCCACCGGTTCCCAGTGTGCCATCGCCAGTAACTATGTTACCATCAACATGCACCTCGGATGTAATTCCCGTAATGTTTATTCCGTCCCCAGCGGCGGACGGGCCTGTTCGGAGTGCGGTGCAGTTAGTAACGCTGGCGCTTTGGCCGGAGCTGATCTCCAGGCCCATTCCACTGGTGTTGGTGGGTGATATGAACCGACAACCACTCACTGAAATGGTAGCGGCAGTGCCGCCGGCGATGCGCAAGGCACCGACGCTGGAGGAACCGCAGTTGCGTAGGAAGGTGATGCCCGACACGGTGAAATTGCCGTTGCCGGTGTTGGCCAGGTTCATGTCCCGGCCCGTGCCCGCGCCATCAATGGTGATGGTGGTGTTGGTGGTGCCCGGCTCGCCCTGGAGCACCAGGCTGCGGTTCTCGGTGCTGTTGAAGTTGAAGTTCCCGGTGTAATAGCCGGCGGCCAGGGAGATGGTGTCATCCGCCCCATTGGCGGCGGCCAGGGTGAGGGCGTT
>CAINDV010000101.1 GCA_903847485.1 uncultured Verrucomicrobiota bacterium | reverse complement strand
CGGGCACGGATGCCGTCAATTATTTGACACTGAACCACGCCTGGAACAATCCCAATACAATTCTCTCCAGATTCATCGCGGGAGTGGCTCCGGAAAGTCCGGGCTGGACGCTCTATCATATATTGCCGAAGGAGACGTTTCTCACCTCTATCGATACCACGGTCCCGACCGTCCAGGGGCAGGTGTCAGTATCGATCCGGAAAACCGCTTCAAATTACAGCCTCTCCTTGACCTCTCCTTCAAACACGACAGCCATCGTCGGCATTCCCAAGGGTTCGTTTACGAAGCTGGATTCAATCAAGGTCAATGGGATGGCGATCTGGAAGGGTTCAACCGCAGGGAAAGTTGAGGGTGTCTCATTCAACGGCGAGGATGCAAAGTATGTGACCTTCAAGGTGAAGCCTGGAACGTGGAATTTCATCGGAGCGGGAAGCGTGAAGATGACAACGCCGAAAAAACCTGCTGTTCCCGTCAAACCCGGCGTGGAGCTGAACAAGAAAGCATGGACCGTGTCAGCCTGTGTGGACAATCAAACGTTCGAGGCCGGGCCCTGGAACAATGGCAAAGGCAACGTAAACCTGACTACAGACGCAAGCGCGGCCAATATGATTGACGGAGATCATTGGACGGGATGGCGGACCATGACGGACCAAGTCCCTGGACAATGGGTTGTCATTGATATGAAGGAACGCCAGCGCTTTAACAAAATAGTCATGGATAATGTCTGGGCGATTTATGACAGCCCGGCGGGGTATGCCATCTATGTATCAGACGACAAAACCGAATGGGGAACCCCGGTGGCAACCGGAACCGGGGAGAGGTGGGGAATCACAACGGCCACGTTCCCGACGAAAACCGGGCGGTACATCAAGATTGAGCAGACCGGGACAAAAAACCAGGTGTGGTCTATCTTTGAAATCGATGTCTGGCGTATGTAAGGAAATGACGACAATGAAAGGGATAAGCAGTATGAAGACCTTTTCAGGCCTGGCGGCACTCTTCCTTGCCACGGTTTCCGCCTGTGCGGACGTAACGCTGAACGCAATCTTTGACGACCATATGGTTCTCCAGCGAGACATCGCAGTGTCGGTCTATGGCAAGGCGGAACCTGGAGAGAAAGTGACGGTCGCCTTCGCGGGCCAGACCAAGTCGGCGACCGCTGACAAAGATGGCGCTTGGTGCGTCAAGCTCGACGCCATGAAGGCCTGCACGAACTCCGCCACGATGACCGTGACCGGCCCGGCTTCGCCTGAGGGCTCCGCCGCGGCAAGCAAGAACAAGATCGTAATCAAGGATGTGGTGGTGGGTGATGTCTGGATTTGCAGCGGTCAGTCGAACATGGATTTCACCCCCGGCGCCTATCACAACTCCCTTGATCCCAAGCCCTACGATGAGAAGGATTTCAATTTTCCGCTGCTGCGTCAGTTCCATCTGGTCAATGAGCCGTCGATGCGTCCGGAAACCGAGGTCAAGGTCCATCGCGGAAACGGGACGTCGGAAGAGGACGCCGCCTGGCTTCCCTGCAAACCGACCACGGGCAACCGCTTCACGGCGGTGGGACTCTATTTCGGCCGCAAGCTGCAGATGGAAACTGGAGTTCCGATTGGCCTGATCAAGACGGCCTGGAACGGCACCCGCATCGAGCCGTGGATCTCGCCCGCCGGGTTGGCCAGCGTGAAGGAATTGCCCCCCGTGACCGGTCTGCCCGCCGAATACAAGTCCGACGGCGGTTATCCCTCAACCTGGCATTGCCTCTATAACGGCAAAATCCATCCGCTCATCCGCTATGGGATCAAGGGTGCCATCTGGTACCAGGGCGAGTCCAACGGCGACGAGGGCGAAACCTATTATCAGAAACTGCGCGCCCTCATCGGTGGCTGGCGGACGGCCTGGGGTGAAGGCGATTTCCCGTTCTACCTCGTCCAGTTGGCCGGCAGGTTTAGTTCGGACTACACTCCCGCAGGCAAGGATCCCGCGGGTGGTGATGGCTGGGCGAAGATCCGCATGGCTCAATTCAAGGCCCTCACCATCCCGCACACGGGCATGGCGGTGGCCATGGACGTTGCCGACGTCAGGGAACCCGGCGATATCCATCCCAAGAACAAGCGAGACGTGGGCGAGCGGTTGGCGCTTTGGGCTCTCGCCAAGGATTACGGCAAAAGGGAGCTGGTTTACAGCGGCCCGTTGTACACGCAGATGAAGATTGAAGGCGATAAGATCCGGATCATTTTCGACAGTGTTGGATCCGGGCTGACCGTGGCCACCAAGAAAGGCTTTGCTCCCGTAGTCAAGGAACCGCAGGGCAAACTGAAGCGCTTCGCCATCGCCGGCGAAGCCCCGTCTTCGCCAGGAGGCTCCGCCGCGGCAAGAAAAAAATGGGTATGGGCGGATGCCGTCATCGACGGCAAGACCGTGGTGGTATCCAGCCCCGCAGTGTCCAAGCCGGTCGCCGTCCGCTACGCGTACACCATGTCCGGCGATGACTGCAATCTCTACAACAACGAAGGCCTGCCGGCCTCTCCCTTCCGCACGGATGACTGGTGAGCCAATCCATGAAGATAATTGCGACAGGATTATTGACAATAGTGGCGCAGCTCCTGGGTCCGGCAGTTCTCCAGGCCGCAGAGACCACGCCATACACCCACAAATGGCCATCGGGCGACCAGGTCCTGGACAAGAATTCCCTCCCGGATCCGGCAGACAAGGATGAAGCCGACGCGGTGCTCCGCCGCACCGCAGCACTGATCGAACATCTCAAGACAATGTCTCGCTGCCCGAAGCTGAATATAGAGGAAGCCCGTCTTGCCGAGTTAAAGACACAGGCAGGCCAGATTGAAGTCAACAACCCGAAGCGCGCCGAACTCCTCGAAGAAGCCTGCAAATTGCGCCGCAAGGTGGCATTTTCCAATCCGCTTCTTGATTTCGACAAAATATTATTCATTAAGCGACACTTCTGCCCGAACGATGAAACGTCTGGCAATCATATGTGCGACCAGTATTTCGGGTTCAACGCTATTCGGGGTGGAGGACTCTTCGTCCTGGAGAATCCATTTTCCGATAAACCTAAAGTACGCAATGTCCTTGAGAAATCGGTTTGCGAGAACGGCCGTTACCAGGGACGGGTTCTTTCCGCGAAAGACGGCTTTCTCTCGCCCGAGTTGAGCTTTGATGCAAAAGAAGTCCTCTTCGCCTGCACTGAAATCCCAGACGACCAGAGACGCTACCAAAACCAGCACTACACCAATAATACATACAAGATTTTCCGGGTCAGGCTCGACGGCACCGGGCTCACCCAGTTGACCGACGGCGAGTGGAATGACTTTGATCCCTGTTACCTGCCCAGCGGCAGAATCATTTTCATTTCCGAACGGCGCGGCGGGTTTGGCCGTTGCCATGGCCGACCTGTGCCCAGTTTCACGCTCCATTCGATGAACTGGGACGGCAGCGACATCGTCACGTTGAGTCCGCACGAGACCAACGAATGGCAGCCAAGTGTGAATAACAACGGAATGGTGGTTTACACCCGCTGGGATTACGTGGACCGTGGTTTCAACCAGGCACACCATGCCTGGATCACAACTCCGGACGGCCGTGACCCTCGCGCCATCAACGGGAACTTTTCGTCCAACCCGGGCTCGCGCCCGCACATGGAGATTTCGCTCCGCGCCGTTCCCAATTCCCGCAAATACATGGCCACGGCCGCCTGCCACCACGGCCAGGCCTACGGCTCGATCATCCTCATCGATCCGACCGTTCCGGATGACGAAGCGATGGGCCCGGTCAAACGGCTCACGCCCGATCAGTTGTTTCCGGAGGCGGAGATCGGCACGCACGGCGATCCCGCCAACTACGCCGGCCCCTGGCCCTTGAGCGAGCATTTCTTCCTCTGTGTTTACGACCCCGACAGCCGCTCGAACGCCGGGACGAAGAACAACTACGGCATCTACCTGGTGGACGCATTCGGCAACAAGGAACTGCTCTACCGTGACCCGGCGATCTCCTCCTTGGACCCAATACCGCTCAGACCCCGGCCGGTACCGCCGGTGATTCCGACACAGACCGCAGTCGGCAAGCCGCCATCCGAGCGCGGCAAGAACGGGCCGGTGGATCCAAAGTCGGCTCCCGAGTTCGGGCTGGTCAGCCTGGTGAACGTGAATGACAGCCTCTATCCGATGCCCAAAGAGACCAAGATTACGCATCTGCGCATCGTTCAACTCTTGCCCAAGACCACGCCGATCGCCAACAACCCGCGGATCGGATTCGGCGACCAAAAGAGCGCGCGGATGGTTCTGGGCACGGTGCCGGTGGAGAGCGACGGCAGCGCGTTCTTCAAGATGCCGGCGAACAAGCCGGTCTATTTTCAGGCGCTCGCGGAAGATGGTCTGGCCGTGCAGTCGATGCGCAGCGCCACGTATGTTCATCCGACCGAGAACCTCTCCTGTCAAGGCTGCCACGAACCGCGCATGCGAACCCCCGTCCTGGCGCAGCGATCGCCGTTGGCGTTCAAGCGCTCGCCGTCGAACATCACGCCGGAAGTTGAAGGCTCGCGTCCGTTCAGTTTTCCCATCCTGGTCCAGCCGGTGCTGGAGAAGAATTGTGTGGAATGTCACAAGAAGAGCCAAGCCGAGGGGAAGAAGGCCCCGGATCTGACACCGGGTGCAAAGGATAACAATAACTGGTTCACATCCTACGATTCGCTCAGGAGTTTCGCCTTCTTCTGGGACAACGCGGTGTTCGACAATGTCCCAGACAGCAAGCCGGGAGAGATCGGTGCCCGCAGAAGCAGGCTTTACCAGATGCTGACGAAGGGGCATCATGGCTTGAAGTTGAGCAGGGATGTCATGCACCGCCTGACCTTGTGGCTGGACTGTAACAGCGACTTTTATGGAGGATACGACAGGCTTGAAGAACAGAAGGAAGGTAAGGTAGTCTGGCCTTCGCTGGAATAAACAACAGTGTGGAAACAAACTGCAAGCGTTAAAACACAACCAAGAAGGAGATGGTAAAGTTATGAACAGGTTCTCGTCGCACATGTCGGTAATGGTCAGCAGCTTATTGGCAGCCTCAACTCTGGCTTTCGCAACAGTACAGGCAGCCGATCCGGTCAACGCTACGGCACCGGCCAGGAGCAAGGTCGAAGCGTTGGTGGTGCTGCCGGAAAACTGCAATACAACGGATGGCATGTGTCTCTTGCCGGACAAGAGCTTTCTGATCTCCATCCCGAACTTCAATGATGAAAAAGATCCTCCCATGATCATGCGCATCACCAAGGATAAGAAGGCCGAGGTCTTCTACACTTTTCCCGACCCTTATCCCGGCCTTGAAGAAAAACTTAACCGCATCCGCCCGATGGGCATCTCAAGGGCGCCTGACGGCAACCTGTATCTGGCAGACATGCAGTACATGATCAACCCGAACCAGAAATCCCGCCTGTGGAAACTGGTGGTGAAGAAGAATAAAGTCGAGAGAATGATCCTGGTTGCCTCAGGATTCGGAGTGGCGAACGGAACCATTATTCACGACGGTTACTGCTACATCACTGAGTCGGTGCTGGAGGAGGGATCTCATCCGCTGAGCAGCGCCGTGCTGCGATTCAAGCTGGATGAGGAAAACGTGACACTGACAACACCAGTGACAAAAGACCCCCACATTATCGCTACCTTCAAGAGCAACAAGAACGACTGGCGGTTCGGCGCGGATGGCATTGCGTTTGATAGCAAGGGGAACCTGTTTGTCGGCCTCTTCGGCGAAGGACAGATCTTCAAAGTCGAGTTAGACAAGAAAGGCAACGTCGTTTCGAACAAGCTGTTCTGCGAAGCACCCGGCAAGCTGATCAACTGCGACGGCATGAGCTGCGATCTCCGGACCGACAAGCTGTATGTGGCCGATTCCGCCGCAAACGCAATCCAGATGATCAGTCCTGACGGCACGATCGAGACCCTCGCCCAGAACCAAGATGTAACCGACAAGACCACTGGCCAGCTTGATCAACCGTGCGAGGCAATGGTGCGAGGTGACGAGATCATTGTATCCAACATGGACTGGCCATTTCCCGGTATGCGGAACAGCAAGCATACGATGCCGGCAGTGATTTCGGTTATTAAAATGAAGAAATAGCCTCTGCTGAAAGGGCTTAACTGCCTCCATCGATCGACGAAGCGTTCTGAAAAGTTCCGCGCTCACGGCCGCCGGAATCGCGGGCGAAAGACATCGTCAACATGTTGGGAAAATGAACTAACGACAGACGATAGATTCAAATAGCGCCAGACCAAATTTGGGAACCTGCGATGAAGACGACAAGAACACAAATGATGCTGGCGTTGGCGATTGCCGTTGCTGCTGGCTCACTGCACGCCGCCGAGGCATCCCCGGCAAGACCGAACATTCTGCTCATGGTGGGTGACGACATCGGCTGGGGAGACATTGGTTGCTACGGTTCGACGCAAATCCAGACGCCCAACATTGACCGGATGGCGAAGGAAGGGCTTCGCTTCACCAGCGGCTATGTGACCGCAGCCCTTTGCAGTCCCTCGCGGGCAGCCATGTTGACCGGCAGATACCAGCAGAGGAACAGTTTGGAAAACAACCGCCTGGCCGAATCGAAAGACGCGGGCCTTGATCTCAAGCTCAAAACACTTGCGGACGTGCTTGGCGCGGCGGGATATGTCACTGGCCTGGTGGGCAAGTGGCATCTCGGCGTGGGTGTCAACAAAGAGTACACCCCGCTCCGTCGAGGGTTTCAGGAGTTTTTCGGCTTCTACAGTTATGAAACGAGTTATAAGCCAGCCACCCTGATCCGGGGCGAAGAGCCGGTCAAGGAAACGCGGCGCAGCACGGTGGCCTTTGCCGAGGAAGCCTGCGCCTTCATCGACCGGCACGGCGACAAGCCGTTCTTCTTGGAAGTCGCATTTAATGCCGCCCACACACCCTTGGAAGGGGCCCGCAAGGATATTGTCGCCGCCAGGTTTTCCGAAATCACGGATCTCAATTTCACCAACTCACCCGTCAATGATGTCAAACGCCGCAACTTCTGCGCGCTCGTCACAGAAATGGACGAAGAGATTGGCCGTATCATGGGCAAGTTGAAGTCCAGGGGGTTGGATGAAAAGACGCTGGTTATCTACATCTGCGACAACGGCGGGTGGATCTCCCAAGGCGGCAACAACGGGCCGTTGCGCGGCGGCAAATGGGGCATCTACGAAGGGGGGCAGCGGGTGCCGTTCATCTGGCGCTGGCCAGGCGTGCTGCCCGCAGGCAAGGAATATGCCGCGCCGGTGAGCACGCTTGATTTCATGCCCACATTTGCGGCCATGGCTGGCACGGCGTCACCCAAAGACATCGATGGACTGGATGTGCTGCCATACCTCCGCGGTGAGAAGCAAGGCGCGCCGCATGGCGACTTGTTCTGGAAACTCAACGGCCAATGCGCCATTGTCCGCGAGCAATGGAAAGCGGTGCGTTTTAGTGGCAAACCAGGAATGCCGGAATTGTACGAGATGAGCAAGGATATCGGGGAGAAGAATAATGTCGCCGGGGAGAAGCCGGAGATCGTGGATACACTGAACAAGGCGTGGGACAAATGGAACGCCTCACTTCCGCCGGCGTATGTTACGCCTAAACCGGCCCCGCCAAAATCGAATCCAGCCAAACCTAACTAGACCATGAAACTTTGCACGCTCGCCTTCCTGGCGCTGCTTCATACCGCCTCCGCCCAATACCCGGGCTGGCAGCATGGTGGGTCGTTCTATATCCTGACCACCTCGGAAGGTGCGAATCTGCCGCCCACGGCCTCGGAAGAGGGCTTCCCGCTGCTGTTGCGGTTGGACAAGGACTCCTTCGATTTCAATCAGGCGCAGGCCAAAGGCGAGGACCTGCGCTTTGCCGCTGCGGGTACAGCGCTGGCCTATCAGGTCGAGACGTGGGACGCCGCTGCCGCAACAGCCACCATTTGGGTGCGCATTCCCGTCATCAAGGGCAACGCGCACCAGAAGATCGACATGTTCTGGGGCAAGGCCGATGCGAAGAGCGAATCGAATGGCAAGGCGGTGTTCAATGATTCCAACGGCTACCTGAGCGTGTGGCACATGGACGACGAAGCGGCCAGGGAGGAGGTTGGTACCCTCGAAGCCAAAGACCTGGGCACCATGCCGGCTGCCGGGGTGATCGGCCGGGGCCGGCACTTTGAACCCGGTAAAGGGATTAACTGTGGGGAAAACATCACCACCTATCCGACCGGCTCCAATCCCCATTCCACAGAGCTCTGGTTCAAGGCCGACAAATCGGGCGATCGAATCGTGTGCTGGGGAAACGGCGAACCCAGGGCTGTCGTGCAGATGATCTTGAGCAAGCCACCGCACATGACAATGGACTGCTTTTATTCAGGCGCAGGCCTGCAGGCCACCAGTTCCATCCCCATTGCCGAATGGGTTCAGGTCATTCACACCTACCGGAAAGGAGACTCCCGGCTGTATGTGAATGGGCGGCTCGATGGGGTTTCGACGACCGAAAACAGCCCGTTAGAAATCAAGAGCCCGGCAAAGGTATATATGGGTGGCTGGGGTGGGGGTTACGTGTTCAAAGGCGACATGGACGAGGTGCGTATCTCCAAGGTTGCTCGTTCTGCCGACTGGATCAGGCTTCAGTATGAAAACCAGAAACCTCTGCAAACTGTGGCTGGTCCGCTGGTGCAGCCAGGCTCCGACTTCTCGGTCTCGGCAAAGGCAATCACGCTGCTGGAAGGCAAGAGCATCACCCTGACGGCCAAGGCGGGCGGCGCGCAGAAGATTTACTGGGTTATCAAACGAGGGGGACAGGAAACGGTGGCGGCAGCAGACCGGTTCTCCTTCACCCTGGATGCGGGGCGGGTCTCCGGCGATACCTCGTTCACGCTCCAGTTCAAGGGAGTCTTCGCCGATGAAGTGAAGACCCTGGACATTCCCGTCGTCATCAGGGATGACATGCCGGACCCCGTTTACACCCTCAAGGCGCCAGCGACGTGGAATGGCCGCGACACCATCGAGGTAGTTCCGCAGATCGCCAATCTGCGAGCGTTGCCGGCTAAGGGTGTCGGCACCCTGAATTACAAGTGGAACACGTCCGGCATGGCTGTGATTCAGGAAGCTACCCCCGGCAAACTGATCCTCAAACGCTCGCAAAACAGCGGCAAGCTGACCGTGACGGCGACGGCCAGCAATGGCAGTCAGCCTGTCACCCAATCAATTCAGATTTCGGTCAAGGAGCCCGCGAAGGACGTATGGGTGCAACGCATACCCGAGAAAGATGAAAAGCCCGTGGACAACCAGTTCTTTGCTCGTGATGACAACAATGAGGGCACGCTTTACTACAACGGCACCCTAACCGAACCAGCCGACTCGGTGTTCCTGAAAGTCTATGCCGACGACAAGCTGGTCAGAACCGACACGCAGAAACCCAAAGCGGACAAGAGCTATGCGTTCGCGGTCAAGCTCAAGGCGGGCCTGATCCTATACAAGGTGGCGTTTGGCACGAAAAGCGGCAATGCGGAAACCGTTCGCCAGACGGTGACCAACCTGGTGTGCGGAGATGCGTATATCATCGAGGGCCAGTCCAACGCCGTGGGGTACAACTACGAGGGAACCACCAACCGCCTGGACCTCACCCACACGGACAGCCCGTGGATCCGCAGCTTCGGCGGCAACGGTGAGGCTGGCGATCCGCTCACCGGTGGCTGGGGTAATGCCAGGGTGGAAAGGTTGACGCCCACTTCTCCGGACCGCATCCATTTCATCAGTGTGTGGGGCATGGCTATGGCCAAGAAGCTTGTCGAAGACGCAAAGATCCCCATCTGCATCCTCAATGGGGCCGTCGGCGGCACCCGCATTGATGAACATATGCCCGAGCATGCCACGCCTGCCGGCCGACACAACCGGGAGCGCCCGATATACAGCAACCTGAAGAAGCGAGTAGTCGCGGCCCGGCTCACCCACGGCATTCGTGGTGTGCTATGGCATCAGGGTGAGGCCGACCAGGGATTTGACGGTCCTGACAACTGTTATGGCTGCGAAATGTATCAGCAGTATTGGCTGGAGTTGACCGCGGCCTGGAAACAAGACTATCCCAACCTCCGGCACTACTATCTCTTCCAAATCTGGCCCAACGCCTGTTCCCAGGGTGGAACGCGAAACAGCGACAAGCTGCGTGATGTCCAGCGCTGCCTGTCCCGCCTCTATTCCAGCTTGAGCGTTATGCCCACCCTGGACATCCCCAGTGGCGCAAGCTGCCATTTCAAAACGGATGACTACGAGAAGATGGGCCTCTCCATGGCGCCGCTATTAGAGCGGGACATTTATGGCAAGGTCTTCGACCAGCCGGTCACCGCCGCCGACTTGAAGCGGGCGAGCTATACCACGGTCGGCAAAGACGAGATCGCGCTGGAATTCGACCAGCCGGTAGTCTGGTACGACGCGCTGGCCAGCCAGTTCCACCTGGACGGCGAGGCGGGCAAGGTCTCCACGGGCAGCGTGTCCGGCAATGTGCTCAAGCTCAAGCTGACGGCACCCGCCACCGCGAAGACCGTCACCTATCTTACCGATAGGAAATGGAACCCCAAGACCCTACTCTACGGGAAGAACGGCATCGCCGCACTGACCTTCTGCGAGGTGCCGCTGGAACTGACAGTGCCGAACCGTTGATGGTTACAGCGACCTGGAAATAGACTATGAATAGAAGAAGAACTAAAATGCTTTTGGCGTGTGCGGTGCTGGCTGCGGGTGTTGCGAGCGGACGGGCAGAGCTCCAGACGCAGGATTTGAAGTTGTGGTACGATAAGCCAGCCGGGCAGTGGGTCGAGGCACTGCCGGTGGGGAACGGGCGGCTCGGCGCCATGGTGTTTGGAGGGGTGGACCAGGAGCGACTGCAACTCAACGAAGGCACGCTGTGGGCAGGCGGGCCCTACGACCCAAGCAGCCCGGAAGCCTTGAAAGCATTGCCCGAGGCACGCCGGCTGATTTTCGAGGGTAAGTACGGCGAGGCGCATGGCCTGATCGGCGGCAAGATGATGGCGCATCCCCTGCAGCAAATGCCGTACGAGCCGGTGGGCGATCTGAAGTTGACCTTTCCCAGAAACGGCGACGTGGCCGATTACCGGCGCGAACTCGATCTCGATGCGGCTATTGCTCGAGTGACGTACACAGTTGGCGGGGTGAGATTCGTCCGCGAGGTCTTCTCCAGCCCGGTGGACCAGGTGATTGTCTTTCACCTTGCGGCCGACAAGCCGGGCCAGCTCAACTTCACCGCGGCAATGGCCACGCCGCAGAAAGCCACGGTTGAGGCGCAGTCGCCGGACACGCTGGTCATGGGGGGCGTCAACGCCGAAGCCAAAGGCATCCCGGGGGCGCTGAAGTTCCAGGCCCGCGTCCGCGTTCTCACGCAAGGCGGCCGGACGACCGCTGGAAAAGACAGCGTTTCCGTCAGCGGTGCGGATTCGGCGACACTGCTGATTGCCGCCGCCACGAGCTACAAGAACTACAAGGATGTCAGCGGCGACCCCGAGGCGCTGACCCAGGCGTACTTGGCCAAAGCGGTCCGCAAACCTTTCGACATCCTGCGCCGGGACCAGGTCGCCGAACATCAGCGGCTCTTCCGGCGCGTGTCGCTTGATCTCGGCGTGACCGAACAGGCAAAGCTGCCGACCGATCAGCGCATCGCCCGGTTTGCCGAGGGCCACGACCCGCAGTTGGCGGCGCTTTACTTTCAATTCGGCCGGTATCTCCTGCTCTCCTGCTCGCGTGCGGGTGGTCAGCCGGCGACCTTGCAGGGGCTGTGGAACGAGAGCATGACGCCGCCCTGGGACAGCAAGTACACGATCAACATCAATACGGAGATGAACTACTGGCCGGCGGAACCGGCCAACCTCGGCGAATGCACCGCCCCGCTGATCCAGATGGTGACCGAGTTGGTCGAGCCCGGCAGCCGCACGGCAAGGGTGAATTGGGGCGCGGGCGGTTGGGTGTGCCACCACAACACCGACCTGTGGCGGGCGACTGCCCCAATCGACGGTCCAACCTGGGGCTTCTGGCCGACGGGTGGCGCGTGGCTCTGCAAGAGTCTTTGGGACCGCTACGATTTCGGCGGCGACAAGCAGTACCTGGCAAGAGTCTATCCGGTCATGAAGGGCGCTGCGCAGTTCTTCCTCGATACGCTCGTGGAAGAGCCGAAACACAAGTGGCTGGTGACCTGTCCCTCGCTCTCACCGGAAAACACGCATCCCGGCGGCGTGAGCGTCTGTGCCGGCCCAACGATGGACAGCCAGATCATCCGGGACTTGTTCTCGAACTGCATCCGTGCGTCGGAGATTCTGGGGGTGGACGCCGACTTGCGCGCGAAGTTCGTTGCCGCGCGCGCGCGGCTGGCACCCAATCAGATTGGCAAGGCGGGCCAACTCCAGGAGTGGCTGGAGGACTGGGACATGCAAGCGCCGGAGATTCAGCACCGCCACGTCTCGCATCTGTACGGCCTCTACCCGAGCGCGCAGATCACGCCCCGCGGCACGCCGGAACTGGCGGCCGCCGTGCACAAATCGCTCCAGATGCGCGGCGACGACGCCACCGGCTGGGGTGTGGGCTGGCGGATTAATCTCTGGGCAAGGCTGCTCGACGGCGATCACGCGTATAAACTGTTAGCGATGTTGATGACACCGCCCCGGACGCTGCCCAACATGTTCGACAGTTGCCCACCATTCCAGATCGACGGCAATTTCGGCGGCTGCTCGGGTATCGCCGAGATGCTCATGCAGAGTCACGCCAGCGAGATCGAACTGCTGCCGGCGCTCCCCAAGGCGTGGCCCTTGGGCAGGGTCAAGGGGCTTCGTGCCCGCGGTGGTTTTGAGGTGGACATCGCCTGGCAGGATGGCAAGGTCACATCCTACCGTATTGCCTCTGCCGACCGACGTAAGGTAACAGTCCGCCTCAGTGGTGAAACGAAGGTCATAAAATCCGAAAGGCTATGACGGTTTGAAACTAACCTGGAGAATGATGCCATGAATACATCAAGGACAAGAATGCTGTTAGCGTGTGCGGTGCTGGTTGCCTGCGTGATGATCGGTCAGGCAGAGACCCCAAAAGAACCGCAGGCTGATCCACTGGGCAGTTACAACGTTGTGTGGGACAGCCCGAGCAGGGATGCGCATGGCTCGATGCCGCTGGGCAATGGGGATGTCGGTATCAACGCGTGGGTGGATGAGAAGGGCGACCTGGTGTTCTACGTCAGCAAGACCGACGCCTGGGATGAGAACGCGCGCCTGTGCAAGATCGGCCGGGTGCGGGTGAAATTCGATCCGCCGCTGGCCCCGAAGGAGGGCTTCCGCCAGGAGTTGAAGCTCCGCGACGGCGTCATTCAGATCGACTCCAAAGTTCAAAACCAAGCCGCTAAAATCCTCTTGTGGGTGGATGCCGACCAGCCGATGGTGCGCGTCGAGGCGGAGGCGGCGGTGCCGGTGAGTTGCCGGGCCGAGGTGGAGTTATGGCGCTTGCGCGAGCGGCCGTTGGAGCCTCAGGAGGATTACGGTTACGGCGACGGCAAGAGCCCGCAGGCGCAATCCTACAAACTGACGGTGTTGCCGGATGCGGTTGCCGCCTCCGCCGCACCTCAGGTGGTCTGGCATCATCGCAACACGCGCTCTCTTTATCCGGTGTGTCTGGAGGTTCAGAAGCTGGAGGCGCTGAAGGGCAAGTTCACCGATCCGCTGCTTAACCTCACCTTTGGAGCGAGTCTGCGCGGCGTCGATATGGTCAAAGACGGGGAGAAAGCCCTGAAATCCTCCAAGCCGGCCAAGCGCCATCAACTCTCGGTATGCGTGCTGTCGGAGCGCGCGGGGACGCCCGATGTCTGGCTCAAGGACTTGGAGCGGGTGGAGAAGACCGCGTTGCGGGCCGGTTTTGACAAGGCGCGGCTAACAAGCTCGGCGTGGTGGCAGGCGTTCTGGAAGCGGAGTTGGGTGTTTGTCGAGGAGAATGACGGCACGGCAAAAAGTGGTGCCAAACCCGAGGCTCCCTCGGTGGTGACGCAGGGCTACGTGTTGCAGCGTTTCATGAACGCCTGTTCCGGCCGCGGCGGCTCGCCGATCAAATTCAACGGCTCCATCTTCTGTGTGGAGAAGAATCCGGGCGCGTCGCCGGTGACGGAGGAAGGCGATCCGGACTGGCGGAACTGGGGCGGCAGCTATTGGTTCCAGAACACTCGACTCTCCTACTGGCCGATGCTGGCCAGCGGCGATTTTGAGATGACCGAACCATGGTTTCGCATGTATCGCGAGGCGCTGCCGCTCAGCAAGGCCCGCATGCAGGCCTATTACAAATTCGAGGGTGCCGCGTCCTTCCAGGAAACGATGAACTTCTGGGGCATGCCGAACAATCGGGATTGGGGCTGGGGCAATGCCGGTCCCGAGCCGGGCAACGTCTGCATCCACCGCTATTGGAGTGGCGGCATGGAGCTCACGGCGTTCATGCTCGACCGCTATGACTTCAAACCGGACGAGGAATTCGTCCGCAATACGCTCGTGCCGCTGGCCGATCCCATTATCGCATTCTTCGACCAATACTGGCAGAAGCGCGACGCCAACGGCAAAATCATCTTTGATCCCGCGCAGTCGCTGGAGGCTCTTCCGTGGACGGTCAATCCGATGCCGGAGATTGCCGGTTTGCATTTCATTCTGCCGCGATTGCTGGCGCTCTCGAAAACCTTTACCACCGAAGCTCAGCGGGCACGGTGGACACGGATGCTGCAGGAACTTCCCCTGCTGCCGGTGGCCGAGGTCAACGGCGTCAAACTCCTACGCCCCTCCGGTTCATTTAAGGGGGGTAACTATTCCGAGAATCCTGAGCTATATGCTGTGTTTCCCTACCGGGTGTTCGGTGTGGGCAAGCCAGATCTCGACATGGCCCGAACGACCTACGAAGCGCGTACCAACCGCCATAACTTCGGCTGGTGCCAGGACAGCATCCAAGCCGCCTGCCTCGGTCTGGGCGAGGAGGCCGCTCGCCAGGTGACCGACCGCGCCAAGAGAATCAATGGCGCCTACCGTTTCCCCGCGATGTGGACTGGCTTCGACTCGATTCCAGACCAGGATCACGGCGTCAACATCCTGACCACCCTGCAATTCATGCTGCTGCAATCGGAAGGCAAGAAGCTATACGTCCTGCCGGCCTGGCCCAAGATCTGGAATGTCTCGTTCAGGCTGCACGCACCCTATAACACCACGGTGGAAGGGGTCTTCAGGGCGGGCAAATTGGAGAAACTCACGGTCATCCCGGAATCGCGCCGAAAGGACGTGGTCATAGTGGCCCAGGATTCCAAGAACTAAGCCACCATACCATCATGCACCCCAAAGAACATACGCACCATAACTCTAACAAACTGACGTTCGACCGCCGGTCCTTCCTGAAAACTTCCGCGCTCACTGCCGCCGGCTTCGGTTTTTTTCGAATGCCGCTGATGGCCGGACCGTTCACACGCGAGGATTTCGATCAAATCGTGCCCGCTGACAAGAAGCTATCTCCGGAGTGGGTGAAGTCGCTCTTTGCACGGGGCGAGCGTACGGTCTATCGGGGCAAGGAACTCGAAAAGATCGGCATGCCCATCGGCGGCAATTGTGCCGGCCAGATCTATCTGGGCGGCGACGGCAAACTCTGGCACTGGGACATCTTCAACCAGCCGCGCCGGACCGACGGCTCCACCTATCAGAATCCACTCGTGCCGACCTCGCCGATCGAGCAGGGCTTTGCTTTGGAGGTCACGGTCGATGGCCAGAAGCAGGTGCGCCCGCTTACGCAGGCGGGCTTCGCCGACATCAGCTTCTGTGGCGAATACCCGCTGGCCAATATCGAGTATCGGGATCCCAAGCTGCCGGTCACGGTTTCCTTGGAAGCCTTTTCGCCTTTCGTGCCGCTCAACACCGACGACTCCAGTCTGCCGGCGACGGTGCTGCGTTACACGGTCAAGAACACCGGCAGCGCCAAAGTGGAGGTGCGGCTGGTGGGTTGGCTCGAAAACGCCGTGTGTCATTTTTCCGCTCCCGGCGATGCGGCCAAGCGGCGGAACAGCGTGAAACGGGGAAATGGGATGCTGCTCATCCAGAGCGATGTCGAAAACGGCCCGCCGGACAAAGCCTTGAAGCCCGAACTCATGCCCGAAGCGGATCTCAAGCAGCCATTGGACATGGGTACCATGGCCATCGCATTGTTAGATCCGCTGGCATCTGATAGAGTAGCGGTGGCCGTTGGCACCGGAAATTTCCCGGAGGTAGCCTTTGCCGCCGAACCTACCGATCAGGCAGCGCAACCGGCCGGGGGCAAACTCGTCGGATCGATCGTCCGCACGATGTCATTAGAACCCGGCAAGGAGGCCACTGCC
Source organism: uncultured Verrucomicrobiota bacterium (assembly GCA_903847485.1). Taxonomy (GTDB): domain Bacteria; phylum Verrucomicrobiota; class Verrucomicrobiia; order Limisphaerales; family JAJXZI01; genus CAINDV01. The sequence goes on along the minus strand of CAINDV010000101.1, from coordinate 3,879 downwards.
ACCTTCCTTATCACCTGGCACTTCCCCTATCTGGACATGCAGAAATGGAAGATCGAGCGAATGGAGACCTTGAAGGATAACGGCCGCTACTATGCCTCGAAGTTTCCCTCGGCCGCAGCAGTCGCCACTTATGTGGCCGCGCATTTCGCCGCACTCCACGCCCAGACGCGCCTCTGGCATGACACTTGGTACGATTCCACTCTGCCCTATTGGTTCCTCGACCGCACGATGCTCAACACGGGATGCCTGGCGAGCTCGACCTCACACCGCTTTGCCACCGGACGCTTCTGGGGGTGGGAAGGCGTCGGTTGTTGTGAGGGCACCTGCACCCACGTCTGGCACTATGCTCACGCCGTGGCCCGCCTGTTTCCCGACCTTGAGCGCGATGTTAGGAAGCGCACCGACTTCGGCACTGCCATCGAAAAACCCTCGGGCTCCATCCGCCACCGCGGCGAGGGGTTTGGCCTCGCGGTGGACGGCCAGGCGGGTTGTATCCTCCGCGCGTATCGCGAGCACCAGATGACCGCCGACGGAACATGGCTCAAGGAGTTATGGCCTAACATCAAGCTCGCCATGCAATGCCTGATCAAAATGGACAAGGGCGATGGTCTGTTAGACGGTCACCAATGGAACACGCTCGATGCCGGTTGGTACGGGCAGATCGCCTGGCTGAGCGGATTGTATCTGGCCAGCCTGCGCGCCGCCGCGGAAATGGCGACCGATATGGGCGACGAGGCCTTTGCCGCCCAATGCCGCAAGATCGCCGACACCGGCCGCGAGAGCATCAAGCGGCTGTTCGACCAGGAGTATTTCGTCAACCTGTTAGACAGCAAGCACCCCGAGGCCATCAACTCCGGCACGGGCTGCGAGATTGACCAGGTCTTTGGCCAAAGTTGGGCCTATCAAGTCGGGCTGGACCGCGTGATCCCGGAGAAGGAGACGCGTTTGGCGCTGCAGGCGCTGTGGCGCTATAACTTCACACCCGACTGCGGAGCGTATCGCAAGATTTACAAGGGTGGTCGCTGGTTTGCGCTGGCAGGCGAAGCGGGCATGGTGATGTGCACTTTCCCGCGCAAGGACTGGAGCTTCGAAGACTCCGGCGGCAAGGGCAACACCGATGGCTGCCGCAATTTGTTCAACGAAGTCATGAACGGCTTCGAGTACCAGGTGGCCGGCCACATGATTTGGGAAGGCATGGTAATGGAAGGTCTGGCCGTCACGCGCGCGGTGCATGACCGTCACCACCCGTCCAAGCGCAACCCCTGGAACGAGGTGGAGTGCGGCGACCATTATTCCCGCAGCATGGCCAGCTATGGCGTGTTCATCGCGGCATGTGGCTTTGAATACCACGGGCCGAAACAACACATCGGCTTTGCCCCCCGTCTAACACCCGAGAAGTTCAAGGCCCCCTTCACCAGCGCCGAAGGCTGGGGCAGCCTCAGCCAGAGCCTGACGGGCAAGACCCAAATCAACCGCATCGAAGTGAAATGGGGCGGCCTGCGGGTCAAATCCCTGGCGCTCGAACTGCCACCCGGCGCCACCCTGAAAACCACCAGCGTGTCAGCCGGCACCCGGCAGCTAAGCGTCAAAGCCACCCAATCCGGCCAGCGGGTCGAATTGACCCTCGCCAAGGAAGTGTCCTTGAAGGCCAAGGATGTCATCATCACAAAACTCGAATTCGCATGAGAGGGAAAACAGCCGTCCCGGCTGTTCCGGCCAACGGGCGTCCCGCCTGTTGGTGGGATGTTATGGCGTCAGTGATTACCAGATGCCAAAGCAACGACAGGCGAGGACACCTGTCTGCCCTCACAGCAGGGACGGCTGTGCTCCTCACCGTTCCGCCCCCTCATCTATCATCCATATGAAACATCACACTACCCGCCGCGTTTCCGCCTACTTGCTTGTCGCCACAGCCGTGCTCGACTGCATACCGTCCGCGCGCTGCGCTGATGTCACCAGCCTGCGCTGCGAATACCGGGACAACCCGCTCGGCATCGATGCGCTCAAGCCGCGGCTGAGCTGGATCATTGAAAATCAAAATTCAAAAAACAAAAATCCTCAAGCGGAAATCCCCCGCAGTCAGAAACAAACCGCCTATCAGGTGCTCGTCGCGTCATCACCGGAGTTGTTAGCCAAAGACCAGGGTGACCTGTGGGACAGCGGCAAGGTCGTGTCCGACCAAAGCATCCAGGTGGAGTATGCGGGAAAACCGTTAGGGTCGGGGCGGCTTTGCCATTGGAAGGTGCGGGTGTGGGACAAGGACGGCAAGCCGTCGGCATGGAGCGCTCCGGCGGGTTGGTCGATGGGTCTGCTAGACGCCAAGGATTGGCAGGCGAAGTGGATCAAGCCTGACCCCTGGATGTTCGGGACGCGTGGCCTCGACCGCTGCGCGTGGATCTGGTTTCCGTATGCCGGGGCCACCGCCGAGATGCCGGCGACCTCTGCCTATTTCCGTGCCCGCCTGAAACTGCCGGGGGATAGCCCCCTCCGGCGCGCCTCGGTGACGATGTGCGGCGACAACGACTTCGTGTTGTTTGTCAATGGGAAGGAAGTGCTCAAAGGTGCCAGTTGGAATTCCCCCGAAAAGGCCGATCTCACGACGCTCTTGAAGGTCGGTGACAATGTCTTCGCAGTGGCGGCAGGCAACGGCGGTGACAAACCGAACCCGGCGGGATTGCTCGGCTGCGTGACGGCCGAACTCGCTGATGGTCGCCAACTCACGCTGGAGACGGGCCCTGCCTGGAAGTCCCAGTCGAGCGAGCAGGCCGGCTGGCGCGAGGCCGGGTTCAATGACGCGGCTTGGCCCGCGGCGAAGGAGATGGCGAAGTTTGGCGGCGCCCCTTGGGAACAAATCAAGGCTCAGGTCGTGACGATGGAGAATTCACCCGCAACCTGGATGCGCAAGGAGTTCAATCTAACATCAGCACCCGCGCGGGCGCTGGCCTATGTGAATGTAAATGGCTATTACGAATTGTTTGTGAACGGGAAGAAGGTGAGTGAGGACGTGCTCGCCCCTGCGGTGTCGCAGGACAAGAAGCGCTCGCTTTACACCACCTATGATATCAGCAAGCTGCTGCGTGCAGGTACTAACTGCGTGGGCCTGTGGCTCGGACGTGGCTGGGCCAAGGACGGCGCGAGCGGCCGGGTCCAGCTCGACCTGTCCGTTGCCGGGCAGCGGGTGGTGGTGGGGACCGACCGCACCTGGGCCGGAATGCCCAGCACCCATGCCTTGCGTGGCCCGTGGGAATGGAACAACATGGGCGGCGAAACCATTGACGCCCGCAAGGAAATCGCGGGCTGGAACGAGGTCGGCTGCAAAACCGGCGACTGGCTGCCGGTCGTGGAGGTCGCCGCACCCGAGGGAGTGGTCACGGCGCAGTCGTGTCCACCGAACCGCATTAACAAAATCATCCCTGTGGTGGCCTGCACCGCCAAGGGTGCTAACAACTGGGAGCTGGATTTCGGCACCAACCTGACCGGCTGGCTAAGACTGCGTCTGCCACAGTTGGCCGCCGGCCAGCGCTTGACGTTCTCGTATGCTGACAAACCGGGCCAGACGTTCCAACAGGTGGATGAATATATTTCGGCCGGCAAGCCCGGCGAGGTGTTCTGTTCCAAGTTTAACTATCACGGTTTCCGCTATGCCACCGTGGACGGCCTGACCGAAAAACCCGCAGCGGGCGATGCCGAGGCGTTGTTGATCGAATCGGACCTCAATCCGGTCGGCACGTTCGAGTGCTCTAGCGATTTGTTCAACCGCATTCATCAGCTCAACCTGTGGACGATCCGCTGCCTGAGCCTGGGCGGCTACATGGTGGATTGCCCGCACCGTGAACGCCTGGGTTACGGTGACGGCCAGACCTCGCTCGACACGCAAAT
>CAINDV010000100.1 GCA_903847485.1 uncultured Verrucomicrobiota bacterium | reverse complement strand
ATGACCGGTCGAACCCGGCCCGGCGGTGTGTGCAACGGCCATCGTCACGGCCCCAAGTTTTCGTTGTTGGTGATTTCTAGCGATCATCGGGGATTCCTCCTTCTTTGCTGCTGGTCAAATCCACAGCGCCCCAGGAAAACCAGCCGTCATCCCGCACGCGAACTTCCAATAGGTTCTTTCCCGGCCGCAAGTCCGCCGCGGGAACTTGAAATTCCAATGTTGCCGGAAACGCCAAATGCGCCGGATCGGTTCGTTGGATTCCCAGGCCCGCCGGAAGCGATCCTTCCGTCCGCCGGCCGTTCAATGTCACCGCAACCTTGGTTGGCGTTGTTTCCGCCTGGTCGGCGGTGTGAATCCGCAACCGCGCCGAATGTTTCGCTTGGGCTTCGCTCAATGGGAACTCGAAACGCACGGCATGGTTACTGTCGAGCAAATAGGGCAACGAGGATGGATCGGGGCGCGTCCCTTCCAGCATCGCTTGTTTCACGTCCTTGACCTTGTTCGTGTCGAAATAACCCAAGTATTCCCGGCACATCCGATCGCGGCGCCCCACGGCCAGCCACACATCGTCAACGGGCTGAACCACGACGTCTTCGGCGTTCCAACACGAAAGCCGCCAGCCGGTCTGGGCCAGAGACAAACCGCCACCGCTCCGCACATCGGAGCGGATTGTGATCGTCCGCGACTCACCTGGCGGAATGAAACATTCTCCGTTCTCGATGAAGAGATCAGTCCTGTACTCGATCAGCGGATGAGGCATGCAGAAGAGCGCCGTCATGCCGCCGGTGTTCCTCACCCGCAAGCAGAGGCTTTCCTGTCCTCCCTCGACGCGCGTCGGCAAGGTTGACACATCGAGCGTTGTCGGGGCCACCGGATGCGATTCATTCAGTCCAATGCCGCTGAAAGAGATCGGTGGCAAAGCGCCTCGCCCTTTGCCCGTCGCAAAGATCTCGAATTCGTCGATGCAGGGGAACTCGCCGGTTTCGGGTGACAGGGCCTCGACCGTCACACGGACGAAGCGCGCGCGTGTGGGCTCGATGCGGATCGTCATCACGCCGCGGGGATTGAAGTCCGCAAGTTGCCGGATGCCCGATTTCTCGAAGGCCGTATGCCACTGCGATCCATCCTGCGAACTCTCGATCTTGAGATAATCAACCCACCGGTCCTGGTATTGTCCGTTACGGTCGCGGCTGAGCTTGAAGAGGTTGATCGCAGCGGCCTCTCGCAATTCGATCTGAAACGACGACTTCGGCGAAACCGGTATCCAACTGGAGTTGTTGCCGTAGTTCCCGTCATTGATGCCCGCCGGCTGATGGTAAGGCTCGGTACGGCTGGAGGTGGCCGTGGAGGGTTTCGCGCCGCTGGAAACGGCGGCGAGATTCGGCGGGCCGTTGCGGGGGGCGTCATCCGGAGCGTTCTCCCCGTCCAGGGGCGGTTCGGCCAGCAGACCGCGGAATGGCGCCGACAGAGAACCACAACCGAAAGCCTGCAAACGCTCCTGGAACGCTGTGCCCCCGGAATCCAGCAATTGTGTTTCCACAAGAACGGGGCCCCGGACAACTTGCGCCGGGATCGCAAGTGAAATCGCGTCGAGCCGCTTTGCCTGCAGTGGGGCGATATCCGCTTGGCCCCGCCGGGTCCCGAAAACCTTCCCGTACCGGTCGCGCGCGACTACCTGCCACGACAAACCCGTTGCTAGCGATGGCGCATCGCTGATCAGCCAGACTTCGAATTCCAGACCTTGGTCGGGTTTGTACCGCAGGCTGTCAAACTTGAGCGACAGGCTGATGGGCGTCAGCGCCTGCTTGGCCAAGTAGTAGTTCATCAGAGGCCGGCCATCGTAATCGACCATCGTATTGCCCGCCCCGTTCGACCAGGGTTCGTTGAAGACCCAGTTCATGAATCCGCTGGTTCGTGGCCCGCCCCGCCGTATGCCGTCGATGGCATAGCGAAGTTCGTCAGCGATGATCCATTGTCCGGCCTTGATCACCAAGGGCAAGTCCGGCAGCGGCCCGAACTGGGCTTTGATGATGTGCGGCTGCAACCAGGCGTTTTCCGAAAAGGCACCGAAGACTTTCTTAATCCTCAGCAGGTGATCATCCGAACGCAGCGGCCATTGGGACGCCGGCGGTATGTCCCGGTGCCAGGTTTCGAGATGGGCGGGGCCGGGTCCTCCGAATTCGTCACACCGCACCGCCGGAAGTCCGTTGTGATTCCTGTAGAACTCCTCCGGACTGGCATCGTAGGGGCCGTGTTTCCAACCGGGTGCGGGGTAAGACACACGGAAGGTCCGGCCATCATCGTAGTTGCCGTGCCCCCAACCGGGCACGGGGTCGGTCACACGGAAGATCCGCCCATCCATTTCAGCAACGAGCTTACGCAGCATCGTGGGGATTGGAGAGTCATCCCCGGGCCAGCCCATTTCGTTACCGCCCGTCCATTCGACGATGCTGGGATGATTGCGAAGCTGTTTGAGGATGCTGATCGCGGTCCGCTCCATGGCGGCTGTGTAGGCGGAATACTCCTCTGGCCAGCCTTCGCCAGAATTGGTGGCCGGCATTTCCTGTTGGATCATGATGCCCAATTCGTCGGCCAGGTCGTACCACCCGCCGCGCATGGTCACGCCCCCGCCCCAGTTCCGCAGCACGTTCATCCCTGCCGCGTGCGCCATCCGCAGCAGCCAGTCGGCCTTGGCATGCTGGCGGCCGGGGAGCAGGTCGGCCGGGATGAT
>CAINDV010000099.1 GCA_903847485.1 uncultured Verrucomicrobiota bacterium | reverse complement strand
GGCCCGGTGCCCTCACCGGGCGTTCTTTGACACCGACAACTTGGGAGGCACTGGGTTACACCCGCGAGGACGGAACCTGCTTGACGGAACCTACGTGCATTCCTACACGCAAAGGCGCTAAATGAGTGCTCCCATTACCGAGACCCAAATCACCTTTTTTCAGCTCTTATTGCTGATCCTCTCGGTAGTGGTTCTTGCTGCTCTACTATTCGGCGCGGTGACGACGCTGCCGGCTGAGGCCGCGCGGATTATTCAGCTTCTCGACACGGCAGTTTGTGTTTTGTTCTTTCTCGACTTCGCAATCCGTTTCCGTGCTGCCGAACGAAAGTTGTTGTTCCTCAAATGGGGGTGGATCGATCTGATCGCCAGTATTCCGAACGTGGATATTTTGCGCTGGGGTCGCCTCTTGCGAATAATCCATGTGATTCGCGTGCTGCGCGCAATCAGGTCGTTTCAACGAATCCTTTCGATCATCTTGCATCATCGCACGCGGAATGGCGCGGCTTCGGTTCTCGTTACTTTCGTGCTGCTGGTTGTGTTCACGTCGGTCGGCATTCTGGTCTGCGAAACGAGCCCCAACGCGAACATCCTCAGTGCGGAAGATGCAATTTGGTGGAGTGTCTCGACAATCACGACCGTCGGTTATGGCGATAAATTTCCGGTCACAACTGAAGGCCGCATCATCGCAATGGCTCTCATGATAGCCGGCGTTGGTCTTTTTGGAACGCTGAGCGGCATTATTGCTTCACACCTACTCGGAGCAGGGGCGCATTCCGAGGAAACTTCGCAACAAGTCCTCATCGAATTGCGGGAACTGCGGGCGCGGGTTGATGATCTTGCCAACCGCAAAAAGGCGGCTCCGAAGGATTCAGACTCAGCAGACGGGTGAGGATCCTTTCAGAGATCAATCGTCCAGCAGCGCATTCGATTCCTCTACACCTGAGAGATTCCACATTTCACCCCAGCTCTGTGGACCGCTTCCTCACACGACTGATTCTATTCTTGGCCCTCGTCAGTTATGCCTCCAACGCAGATCCCTTCGCGGCGAACATCACGAGCCTAATTGAGCCTTCTAAGTTCGCCACGCCGGGACTTGGCCGAACGGCGGCACGCAACCTGATTTGCGCCCTTTGGCTTGGTGCGTTGGAACTTCTTCCAGCGGAAACAACATCCGCTCGCGACAGGCGGCGAGGTCTTGGGTGGGAAAGTGCTTCAGCGCAGCGGTGAATTGTGGATCCCGATAGACGCGGTTGGCGCGGAATAGCACGACGGCCAGTGCGGCCCAGCCCGGCGGCTTGATTTGCTGGTAAGGCCACGGCTGGGCTGGGTCGGCATACGGTGCCATGAACTCCAGCGCCTGGCGAATGCTGCGGCCCGCCAAACCGCTTGCCGCGCCAAGAACAGGGAGAAGATTGCCGCCTACCGTGCTGCCGCGCGGCGCGGGTGAATCCCCGTGGCGTGAACGGGGTCTGTCCCGCATAGTGACCACTCAGCCCCTTTCCGGCCAGCACCGTCCGCCCTTTGGCCCCCAGCTAATAGGTGGGTTGAAACGTTACGCGGTTCAAGCAACAGCGCTGTGGCTACCGCCGGTCGCGCCAATCATTGACCGAGATCAACCGGGTCTTTTTCACGGCGGAATGGGTGTCGAAATAGAGCAGGGCGGCAGTCTTTGAATGACGGTTGATCGCCACCCTCCGGCCATCGTTCCCCACCCCGTTTCGGGGACTTACCGTTCCGTTGGGCTGATAGGCAAGGTGACTGGGTTTCCAGACGTCATAGTAATCCGAGTAGGTGTTCGGGTCGGCCGTCGTAATGGGGCCGTAGTCGGTGCCATCCTCACGGTCGGCCAGATAAATCGTTTCCACCGGACGCTGAATCGTTGTCATCTTCGATGTGCCGGTAAGTTCCGTGCCCGTCGGGTCGGTCGGACTGGGGAACGTCCATCCATTCACCACATAACAGATCAACTGCTTCTGACCCGGGTACCGCGGATCCGGTTCGGGATAACTCGGACAGGTATAGACCTTGACTCTGGTGAAGTCCGCGCCGGTCTTGCCGCCCAGATTCGGAGTCAAGACTTCCCACCAATGCGGACCATTGGCACGCGCCGCCAACCCATTGTTGTCGTCGGCATACATGATCAAGGACAATCCCATTTGATGGAGATTACTCAGACACTGCGCTCGTTTCGCGATCGCCTTGGCCTTGGCCAGCGCCGGCAATAACATGGCGGCGAGGATGGCGATGATCGCGATGACGACCAAGAGTTCAATCAACGTGAACGCCCCGGTTCGGCGGGGTTTGGTGCGGACGGGCATATCAGGTGTTAGCAAGGTCAGGTTACGGTTGGCAAGGGCCAGCGCGGCACGGCCTACGGCGGGCGTTGGACCGGAGGTCAGCATGACGAGTTTTAGTTTGAAGGCAAGCTCGTCTACAGCTTCACGCGCGGCAGGCTGAACGATTTCGAATAAGCCCCGGGCAACACTTGAACAAAGGCTGGCACCCGCCCGCAAACTCAGCGCCAGGCAGCGCGGTCTCGAAGATCAAGACTTTGATAGGATCGTGCGTGCGAGTGTCATTCGCGGATTCAAACCAACGCGAAGCCCGGACTCAGAAGCTCATCAGCTTCTCGCCGCGCTTGAGGATTTCCGTGAGTGGCGCGCCCATGTATTTCACTTCGAGGCCCAGTCCTTCGATCGTCTTGCTCACGCCGTATAGGTCAGCACAGGCGCGACACGCTACCACGACCACTCCCGCGTCCTGCATCCGCTTGAGGTAATCCTGCACTTCCTTGTCCGTCGCGGTGAGTCGGGCGGAAGGTCCCCAGATGATGAGGTGAACCTCCTTCCACCAGCCCTGTTTCTTGGCGTTGTGCGAATACATGAACACCATCTTCAACGCCACTTCCCTGCCCTGAGTGGTCCACAGGATGTTCAATTTGTCCGCGACGGTGGGGGCGGGCGCGGTTGGGCCGGCGGCGGGCTTTCACCAGGAGGCAGGCTACTTTTGGCGGCGGGCGCAGCGGCACCGGGATTAGGTGTTGGCGGGTCTTCGGCGGCACGGCCACTCATCAAGACTAACGCGGATGCCGCCACCACGATCAGGAAGTTCGTTTTCATAGTTATGCGCCAAGGAGCGAGCTATGCTCTCAGAGTGACCGCCGAAGGTAAAGCACTATTCCGGCAGCCTGCGTTTGAAGTTCCTCCAATGTCTCTTTGATCCTGCTTCCGCGCGGAGTGCAACTTATCCGCAGGCGGGGCGATACGTGAACCGGCCTAAGCCCGGCACACTCGGAACGCAGGGGGGCGGCTTGCTTAGCGCACTAATAGGAGTTGGTTTTTTGACGCTCTGCGATTCAGGGATAATTGTTTTTGTCAGCGTTCACTCTGGCACTGTGCGCTTGGCCGTTTCCGCTGTTCAGCACGCTGCCGTCCGGCGTGGAGAGCAGACACCGAATGGCCGGCGGTAGCGTCAGGGTGTTCGAGGTTTCGTTCACAAACGCAGCAACAGACCGGCGGCGGTGGTCGCCCAGAAACGGCCACCCGAATCCATCGTCATGCCCATGACGCTCCCGCTGCCGGCGCGGCCCAGGCGACCAGCAGCACCAGATTCTCCCCCAACCCGCGCTCCTATGGCCGAGAAGCTGGCGGCGAACACCACTTCGCCGCTACGGATAATTTCGCGTAGCGGTGAACTGGCGTTCACCGCCAACTTCTTCCTCCAACCCGCGCTCCGGGTCAAATTGAGAACGGCTGCTTCTTGTTGGGGGTCGCTTGAGCCGGCAGGGGTGCCAGCGGTAGGCTTAGTTGAGGCTCCCAGCGCGGTGGAAGCAACCCGGAGTCAATGGCTGGCGGCGTTTAGCCGTAACTATTCAGAGGACCAACTACGGATGATACGGAGGACACGGAGGGGATGGGGCGGACGGTGATTTCTTAAGCTTTGGTTGACGCACCAAACAGTGACTGGCTGGCGAAAGCCAACAACTCTTGCCCAACCCAGCCGCTCCGTGTCCTCCGTGAAATCCGGGGTCAGTTCATCTGCCTGGATACGGCTGAGCAGTTCCGGCGACAGGGCCGCCAACGACGGCACGACCACCAAGGCTGGCGTCAGGGCGGCCCGCATGGCGGCGGCACGCCATTTCCTGACGCCGGTTAGCCAGGGTGCCGGCGCCGTTGGCCCCGCCTCCACCGTCGGTGCCACCGCCAAGTTGAACCGTAACTATGCAAACGAAAAACCATCCCATTAACCGCAGAGACGCAGCGCGGCCGAGCCGCCACGGAGCAGGAAAAGCAGACAGAAAAAAGGAGGACCCCATTTATCGGTCTCTATGTCTGCCCGCAAATCTCTTCGCCGCTCGCGAACCAATTGGACTATTGCAGTGCCAAGGTCTAGCGCGGCCAAGGGGATGGACTTCCCGCTGAGGGTTACGGTTTAACCGTGTCCATACAGATGAACTGACCACAGATTTCACGGATGACACGGAGAGGGAGGGTTTGGCGAGAGATTTTGGATTGGGCCGGCCAATCACTAACTAGTGACGCAACCAGCGCGGAAACAACTACCGTTCCGCCCCTTCCGCTCCGTGTCCTCCGTGACATTCGTGGTGGGTCTTCTGCATAGATACGGTGCAACTATTCAGCCCGAACTCCGCAGGCGAATGACGGATGAACCTAGAAAGAGCAGTTGATTAACCACAAAGAACACAGATAACACAAAGAGAACAGTTTGCGCGCAATCTTAGAGCGTGTTTGACACGTCGCCCTGCGGTAGGGCGAGGCTCCTGCCTTGCCGTTCGGCAAGGTCGCACTGCCGCTGTCGTTGAGGCTCGGCTGGAGCCTCGCCCTACCGCTGGGGGACTTTGTGGAGTCGAGG